>JAFCDB010000014.1 GCA_017609885.1 Candidatus Pacearchaeota archaeon | reverse complement strand
CAATTGTTTTGTTTCGCTTTTCGCTTTTTCGCTTAACCTTTTATTAGCTTCGTTTTCAACTTCTTTTAGGCTAACTAGACCTTTAACTAAAGATTCTCTTGCTACATCAGAAATTTTTATTAAAGAATCCTTTGCCACGTCTATTGTAGTGTTTTTCGCTACCACTGCCTTTTTCATCAAATGATAAACTGGCTCTGGTACTTCAAAGGTTATCTTTCTTTTCTTTATTTTTGTTTTTTTCATTTTCTTATCCTCCTATTTACTTATTATCTTATTTTAAGATAATAAGGGTTTATAAATTTTTTTATTCCAAAAAAATTATAGGAGAACCTTAAGAAATTTTGTCTTTCAGCTTGTTATATCACCTCTCTTAAAATTATTTCTATCTTCTTTCTTAAAAAGAAAGAAGCAAAAAAGCACACACATCTCAAATTTAATGGGATGGCTAAAAGCCCACCTGAACTAAGAGAGATTTTAGGAAGATATTACGGAGAATTAGAAACTTGCTTCGCTTCGCACCCCTCAGCGTTCTCGCTGTCGCTCGGGTCGTTGAACAGGGCTTAAACAGAATTTTCCTCAACTCAGAAAATTCCCAATTTTTTCTTTCAGAAAAAACTCTCGAGGTCACTTCGTTCCACTCGAGCCCTACGGGTTGTTTAAGCCCGATGTTCAACGAAATTTCTAATTCTCCTACAATAGATAATTAAAAAATAGCTAAAATCTCTCTCAGCCATCCCCCAACCACCCAATGTTGCTCGACGTGAGGCGTCTCGCAACGAGTAATAATAAATTGAGAAAAAAAGGTTCTGTTTGGAATAAGAAGTTTTTTGATTTTTACAAATTCCCACTAATTCAATTATCGTTGACACCCATCCTTGCCTACTCGTAATTTGTCTCGCCTTGCTTCAACCCCCTTGATCCTCCACTCGCCAAATCACTCGCCCTTCGGCTCTGATATGCTTTCGAATTCGCCTTCGGCAGAATTCTGGCGGGAAATTTGCTAATGCTAAAAATTCAATAATGATTTGCAGATTTGGTTTTTTGTGGATTTAAATGAAGTTGTTTATCTTAAAAAGATTGTTTCAGAGATTTGCAGAATTCCCTAGAAAAATTCCTGAGCGACGAAGGAATTTTTATAATAACCAAATTATTTAATTTGATTTGCCAATTATTATTCAGAACTTAAAGCTTTTTCCTTTTCAAATCTTTCTATACCTTTTTCATAAGTATAGGGTGCAACAAATCCTCTGAATTCCCCGTTATTGTAAATTGCTACAACACTTTTTCCAATAATCTCTTCATTAGTGGATGAAGGTATCTTTCTTTTAATTCTTCAAAATCTTTCTTAGCGAAATTTGGACAACAACTTCCGAATTCAATTCCTCTAAGGGCAATACAAATAGTTTCAACAGTTCCGTAATCGACTTCTGAAAGTTTAGGCATTTCATTAAACGACCTTCCAGTATCTGCTTTAGTTCTATAAGTTGCATCTGCTAAACCCCTTATGAAGGATGTATCAAATTTAAATTCCTGATTGGAATGTTCTCAAACATTTGAGAGGGAATAACTATCTGTTCAAGTGCAAGTATCCTAGTTGATATGTTTCCATGATAATAAGAGGAAATTACTCCCTTATAAATTTTTTTTCTTATAACTACTTTAAAATTAATACTGAAATTTTAAATCCCGAATAAATAACTTTAAAAACAATATAAACTATATGAAATTATAAATTGGAGGATAAATAAATGGTAAAAGGATATTGCGTTGTATGCAAAGAAAAAGGCGTTGAAATGAAAGACCCTGTGATAGGCAAGACTGCACGGGGTGGTTTTATGGCAAAGGGTATCTGTTCAAAGTGCGGAAAAACAAAAATGTGCGCTATGATGTCTAAGGAAAACGCTGAAAAAGCAATTAAAGACGGAGAAGCAAAGAAAGGGTATTGATGATTTGTTGGAAATCTTTGACTTTTCCAGCAAATCCCTTGAACCGAAAGGTTTTTATTAGTTTTTTGGATTTTTTTATTATGAATGAAGAAAATAGCGAACAAAAGATAAGAATTCGACTTCCTCGAAAAGGAGAGATTATTGGATTTGTAGAACAAAGGGTTGGAGGAAATCGGATGATTGTGAAATGTACTGATGGAAAAGTACGGAATTCTAGGATTCCTGGGAGATTGCGGAGGGCATTATGGATACGGGAGGGAGATTATGTTATTGTTTTGCCCTGGGAATTTGATAATAATAAAGCAGATGTTTTGTTTAAGTATAATAAAAATTCTGTGAATGTTTTAAAGAGGAAGGTGGAGCTTTGGTGAAACCATTAAATTTTTGAACATTTTTCTAAATTCCCTACCCGCCCGCCCAGCATTGCTCGACATGATTTGTCTCGCAATGTAGATTTTAAATTGAGAAAAATGTTGTATATCCTATGATTTCACCAAAGCCGGTTTTGATAGATAATTATTTAATTAATAAAATATTCTTATTTTTATGAAACAATTATACATAAAATCAGCGCGGAAAGTTTTGCAAAACAAAAAGGAACTAGAAGACAAATTAAATGTCAAGATTTCTGTGAAAGGAACAAATATTTCAATAAAAGGAAAGGAAGTTGATGAGTATTTTGCGTCGCGGGTTGTTGAAGCTTTAGACTTTCCGTTTTTAGTAGAGGATGCGTTGCTTTTGAAAAGCGAGAATTTTATGTTTGAGATTTTGAATATTAAGGATTTTACTCATCGGCATGATTTTAAAGTTATTAAGGGGCGACTGATTGGGAAACAGGGAAAGACTTTGAAGGTTTTGGAAAATCTTTCTGATTGCGAGATTGCTGTTAAAGATAATTCTGTTGCTTTAATTGGACCTGTGGAAAGTTTTGAGCAGGCACGGCAGGCAGTTATTTCTTTGATTCAAGGGGCGAAGCAGGGAAATGTTTATGGATATTTGGAGCGGGCAAGGAAACAGGAGAGATAATTTTATAAAGAACTTTACCTGTTTGATTTTATGTCTCGGTAGCTCAGCAGGTAGAGCGAACGGCTGTTATAGTTGTTCTCCTCCTTGAGGAAGCAGAAACCGTTAGGTCCAAGGTTCGAGTCCTTGCCGAGACGTTTTATTTTAATCATAATAATTTTTATAAACTTATTATTTCTAAACTTTTAATGAGAAATATAGTGAGGTATCTTGTTTATGGAGGGTTGTTAGCAGGAATGAGTTTTTTACAAAGTTGTGTAACTGGAGGATATTCTAATTTTGAGGAAATGTCTGATGGATTAGATGTTGATTTTGATCAGAGGAAAAATAAAGAGGAAGAAAAGAAAAAATCTTTTGATAGAGCTTTAGAAATTATTAAGGGAGATTTGGGATTAGGTGATCCCCCTTTAGAACCTGTTAATTTTGAGGGAATTGAAAAGGGAATTGGGGGAGGGACATTGAAAGATTATTTTAGAGAGAAGGATGAATTGTTTGATTTGTTTTAGGGTTGAGGAATTTGTTTGTGGGAAATTAAAAAGGGGAAGGGAAGGGGAATAAAAAATCTCTTTGGAGCTCAGAGATTTTTTAGGAAATAAGCTAATGCATAAAATTCGATAATGATTTGCAAATTCTTTTTTCTTAAGTTTAAACAACGAGGGAAAAATATTATTTCAGAGATTTGAAAATAAAATTTTATCAGGATATTGTTAGTGTCTTCAGGTAATTTTAAAAATCCTGTTTTCTTAAGTTAATTATGAACTTAGATAAAATTATAGATTCTCGGCATAGTATTCGGAGGTTTCATAGGAAGAAGCCGAATTGGAGAGATGTAATTGAAGCTGTTGATTGTGCGCGGAAAGCTCCGTTGGCAGGAAATATTTCAAGTTTGAAATTTATTTTAGTTGATGAGCCTGAGATTATTGTGAAATTAGCTGATGCGTCGCAGCAGGATTTTGTTGCAGATGTGCATTTTGTTGTGGTTGTTGTTAGTGATACTAAAGAAGTTGTTAGGAGTTATGATGAGAGGGGAGAGAAATATGCGCAGCAGCAGGCAGGGGCGGCTATTGAGAATTTTCTTTTGAAAATTACTGAGATGAAATTGGGGAGTTGTTGGGTTGGAGCATTTGTTGATTCCCAGATTAAGAGGATTTTGAAAATTCCTGAAGGTTCAGAGCCGATTGCTATTTTGCCTGTTGGGTATCCACTATTAAAAGGCAAGCAGAAGAGGAAACCACATTTAGATAGGTGTTTGAAATTTAATAATTATAAAGGGAAGTTTATGAAGCCGAGGAAGAAGGTTGATGCTGTTTAGTATAGAAATTTTTTTAAAGTTGTTTATTTATTATTGATTATGAGTCCAACTGTAACAGGGGAATTTTTGAGAGGATATAGAATTGATGAAAATATTGCAGAGGTTCCATTGAGAAATTCAAGGGAAAATTTAAATTCTAGACGTTTGACAGTTGAAGAGCAAAGGCAACAGGAAGAAATGTTTCTTGATGAATATTTTAGAATATGGAACTGTAGCTATTTTTTAAGATTTAGATAGTTTTATAATATTTGTTTTTTGTAGAAAGTTATGGAAAATGTTTATATAAAAAATCTTGAAGAATTAGAAAGGAAAATTAAGAAGTTTAAAGAAGGAGGGGCTGGAAAATTGTATGTGCTTGCTGATTTTGATAGAACTCTGACAAAAGCTTTTGTTAATGGAGAGAAAATTCCTTCTGTTATTTCTGTTTTACGTGATGGAAATTATTTGACAAAAGATTATGCTAAAAAAGCTCACGCGCTTTTTGATAAATTCCATCCAATTGAAGTTGATTTGAATGTTTCTTTAAAAGAAAAAAAGAAAGAGATGTTGAAATGGTGGACAAGACATTTTGATTTGTTGATAAAATCAGGATTAAATAAAAACGATATTGAAAAAGTTATTGATTCTGGAAAAATAAAATTTCGGGAAGGAGCTTTGAAATTTGTGGATATGCTCCATAGTAAAAACATTCCATTAGTTATTTTGTCTTCAGCAGGATTAGGAGAAGATAGTATTTCAATAGGTTTTGAGAAGGAGAAAAAATTATTTGATAATGTTCATGTTGTTTCAAATTCTTTTAAGTGGGATGAAGAAGGGAATGCAATTGGTGTGGAAGGGAATATAATCCATGTTTTTAACAAAGATGAAACTGCTTTGCCTGAAGAAATTCATGATAAAGTTCAGGAAAGAAAAAATGTAATTTTAATGGGTGATAGTTTGGGAGATTTAGGAATGATTGAAGGATTTGATTTTGACAAGATAATCAGAATTGGTTTTTTGAATGAAAAAGTGGAGGAGAATTTGAAAAAGTATAGTAAAGAGTTTGATGTTGTAATTTTGAATGATGGAGATTTTGATTTTGTTAATGAGATGGTTGGGAAGATATTAAATAACAAATCTTAACAGTACCCCAACTCCCCCTAAATTAAAAAACTGCCTTCCCTCATCGGTTTCATCTGAAACAATTTCAATTTCTGTCCCCATTTGAGCTGCTGTTTTTGAAAGTTCTTTAGTTATTTCTTTATTTGATTTTTTTGAAAAAATTATTACTTCGACTGCGCCAATTTCAAGTGCTTTTTTTATTTCGCTTAATTTGTATTTTGCTTTTTCTGGATTTTTTCCTAAAGTGTTGAAAAATCTTTCAAGTAGTTTTTTTTCTTTAATTATTTCAAGTTCTGAAAGGTCTTCCTGCGATGCTTCGACAAGGAGTTTTAATCCGTGTTCGTCTGCATAACCTATGTCTTTTACAGCGACGACTTTGCTTTTCAAAGCAGTTACTAACTGTCCCTCTTCGAGAAATTCTTCTTTTGTTGGAATTGGGCCTCCTACTAATAATCCTTTTAATCTTTTATTTTCAAAAAAATGTGATTTCATTTCTTCTGCAACTCGCCGGAAAAATTCTTTTGCAAGTCCTTCTGTTATTCTATGAAATCTTTGAGAACTCTGGCCACCAGCGCGGACTTTTCCTGGGACTCCTGAAGTAAGATGTTGTAAAACTCTGATTTGAGTTCCTTCTAAGATTCCGATTGTTGCTTCTTTTCTTTCAATTACTAACAAACCATAGACTTCTTTTGTTTCAAGCATTTCTTCAAGTGGTTCTGTTACAAATTCCTGGTCGCATCTGTAAATCCTGGTTTTTAAAGGTTCGATTGGTTCTACTGAAAAAAATTCTATGTTTGTCTGCCCTTCTATTTTTGAAGTGTTTCCGCAGAAAATTGCCATTCCGTTTTTGTATTTTAGCGGGCCGAGTTTTAGTTCGCGGATTATTTTTTCAAGTGCTTCTATGACATTATTTCTTGTAACTCGAGATTTAATATTTGTTGCTGTTGATTTTTCACCTTCAAGTTGTTTTACTACAGATGAAACATTGAAGTCGGCAGGTATTAACACAGTTACAAGTTCTGTGTGTCTTCCACGGAAGTTTTTTATTTTTTCTACAAATTCTTGGAATTCAATTTTTTCTTCCTGTTCTTTTGACATAATTATAAGAAATAGGGGAGGTTAATAAAGTTTGGTATACTAATCAAAAAGGGCAGTGTTCCTGTGCCCATTCTGTTTCAACATTATCGCATAAAGAGTTGTCATTCAATTTTTTAGCTAAATGTATATAACAATAGTCAATTATTGAACCTGTCTCTCTTGGATCATCCCACCCTTCTACATGAGGAATATCTTGGAAATTATTTATTAATTCACAAAGTTGAGAGTCTCCTTTTTCATAAGCAATTTCTTTTATACATTTTTCCCTACAATAATTATCATAATAAGGATTTTTTTTAGATGAACCTGGTTCATTTGGTACATTTTCACAGATAGCTATATCTAATTTTTCTTGAGCTTCATTATATGATTCAGAAAGACAAGGATGCCAATTGAATGATTCATCGTTAGCTCTAATGTAGAAATAAATGCTTAAGATAATTATCCCAATAATTAATATTGAAATAATAATTATATTTCTCTTTTTCATATTAAAATTTAGGTAATGTCTTATTTAAATTTTTCTTAAACAAATTCAACACCAAACTTCCCTGTTTTTATTTCTTTAGCATTTGTTACAGATTTTAGGTCTTTTATTGTATCTTTTAGAATTTTTTTGTCTTTTTCTTCGAGAATGAAAATAATTTCCGCCTTCATTGATTTTTTTGCATTTGATTTTGCAGTTCGAACCTTTGAAATTATTTCAAGGAGCTTGTTCCAAATTTCATTGTCTGATTTGTTTTCTTTGATTTTAAATTTTTTTGGCCAATTTTCTAAATGAATTGATTTTTGTTTTTCTTGTTTTACAAAATGAGTTTGATAGATTTCTTCTGTAATAAATGGGGTTATGGGAGCCATTAGTTTTAAGATTGTCAGTAGGGAGTTGTAAAGTGTGTAGCTTGCAGATTCTTTTTCTTTTTTTGTTCCATTGTAAATGCGGTTTTTTACAATTTCAAGGTAATTGTTGCAAAATGTGTTCCAGAAGAAGTTGTCAGTAAGAAGTTTTGCTTTCGAATAATTATATTCCTCAAATGCTTTTGTCGAGGATTTTATTATTTTATTTAGTTCATTTAATAATAATTTATCTGTTTGTTCAAGTTCGGGTGTTTTTTTTGGTGGTTTGATATTCAGGAATGCGAAGTTTGTTGCGTTTAATATTTTTGTTGCGAATTTTTTTCCAGTTACAACATCTTTTTCTTGATAATTTAAATCTTCGCCGAGTTTAGAACCTGCAGCCCAGTATCTTATTGCATCTGCACTGTATTTTTCAATTACTTTCTGGGGTGTAATAATGTTTCCTTTTGATTTTGACATTTTTTCCTTTCCTAAAGTTACAAAACCTGAAATCATTACATTGTTCCAAGGAATTTTATTTTCATGAAGATATGATTTTGTGATTGTGTAAAATGCCCATGTTCTAATTATGTCGTGTGCTTGGGGGCGAAGGGAGTAAGGGATTTTTATTTTATTTTTTATCAGAGAGCTTGCTAATTGTGGTGTTAGAGAAGAGGTTGCCCATGTATCAAGAACTTTCTTTTCAGGAGTTGCATGAGATTTGCATTTTGGACATAATTTTTTTGTTTCTGTAGGGTCTATTGGAAGTTCAGAAATCTTTGCTACAATTATTTCATTGCATTTTTTGCAATGCCATGCTGGGATTGGGATTCCAAAATGTCTGTTTCTTGAAATATTCCAGTCCCATTCTAAACCATTAATCCAGTTTTCATATCTTTTATACATAAATTTTGGATACCAGTTTATTTTCCCCCCTTGTTTTATTAATTGAATTTTTTTATCAAGAATTTTTATAAACCACTGTTCTGTTGGCAGGAATTCTATTTCACTTCCACATTTGTCGTGAACATTTACAACATGCGAAATTGATTTTTGTTCAATTATTAAATTGTTTTTTTCTAAATCTTCTGAAATTTGTTTTCTTGCTTGTTTTACTGATAGGTTTTTGTATTTTTCAATGTTTAAAGTTCCATTTTTGTTGAAGATTACTTTTGGTTTTAGTTTGCGTCTTGAAATTGCGTCGACATCAAATCTGTCTCCGTAAGAACAAACCATTAAAATTCCTGTTCCTTTTTTCATGTCTGCTGATTTGTCTTCAAGGATTGGGACTTGGAAATTAAATAAGGGTGTTTTTGCTTTTTTACCAATTAAATGTTTGTATCTTTTGTCTTTTGGATTTACAAAAACTGCGACACATGCTGGAAGAAGTTCTGGGCGGGTTGTTGCTATTGGCAGGGTTTTTCCATCTGCCTGAAATTTTAAAGTCAAAAACTGGCTCTGACTTTCTTTGTCTTCAAGTTCTGCCTGTGCAATTGAAGTTTGGCATTCTATGCACCAAATTGTTGGGAATTTTTTTTTATAAATTTGTTTTTTTTCGTAAAGTTCTATGAAAGATTGTTGAGCTATTTTTTGCGAGTTTTTGTCTATGGTTGAGTAGCAGATGTCGTAATCTGCTGAGATTCCTAAGATTTTCCAGTCTTTAATAAAATTAGGAGTTATTTTTTTTAGTGTTTTTAGACAGAGTTTTATAAAATCTGTTTTTGACATTTCTGTGCTTTTAACTTTGTTAATTTTTTCAACTAATCTTTCTGTTGGCAGGCCGTTATCATCTGTTCCAAAAGGATAGAAGACATTATTTTTCATTCTTTGAAACCGGGCGATGAAATCTTCCTGTGCATATGAAAATGCATGACCAATGTGCATTTGTCCTGAAACTGTTGGAGGCGGGGTGTCGATTGAGTAAATTTCTTTATCTGAATTTGGGTTGAATTTGTAGATTTTTTCTTTTTCCCAATATTTGCGCCATTTTTCTTCTATTTTTTTAAAATCTGTTTGTTTCATGGGATTTGTAGGAATTGTGAGGTTAAAAAGTTTTTTAAAGTCATTATTTCTTTAATATTCATGGCAAAGGACAGCGGAATTAGTATGCCGGGAGTTTTCGGTGGACTGATGCGATACAACGAGGAATATAAAAGTAAGCTTATGTTTAAACCAGCGCATGTGATAGCTGTGATAATTGTTTTTGCTTTACTTATTATTGGTATGAATTTGTTTATGTGAGTGTAACTTCTTTGGAAAAGTAACAACAGAAAGATTTGTAAACTAAGAATTTCTAAGAAAATCATGGAAAAATTAGAACCAGAAATAACAAGAGGACAAACAATCATTAAAGTTCCTTGTAATGAAAATCATGTTAATTTTGTTAAATTTTATTACGAGAAGGTTTGATGATGAAAAAGTTATCTGGTTGATTAAAGAAATTCTAGAAAATGAAAAAGAGGTTCAAGGGAAAAGAATGCCTCTTGGAAATTTAACATCTCAATTTTTTGCAAATGTTTACTTGCATGAATTCGATTTTTTTGTAAAACATAAATTAAATATAAAATATTATATTCGATATGTAGATGATTTTGTGATTTTGCATTTTTCAAGAGAACAATTGAAAGAGTGGAAAGAGATAATTCATGATTTTCTTGAACAAAAATTAAAGCTTGAGTTGCATCCAGATAAATCTAAGATTGTTTCTTTATCACAAGGAATTCATTTTGTTGGTTTTAGAAATTTTTATTATTTTAAATTATTGAGAAAAAGAAATATTAAGAATATGGAGAATAAACTGGGTAGATATATCGAGGGAGAAATTAGTTTTGAGAAAATTATAGGGATTTTTCAGGGATGGCAGGCTTATGCGATGTGGGCTAACACAAATAGTTTGATAAAGAAAATAGATAGAAAATTTCAAATAGAAAATTATAAAAGTAATTAATTATTAAGTTATTTATGAAAAAAGATGATGTATTGCAAGGAGTGTTGTGGATTTTAGGAATAATTGCGATTGTTTTGTTAATTTATGGAATTGTTCGGATGTTGGTTTAGAATGTTTGGCGATGATTTATTGACATGGTTTGGAAATGTTCTTAATTTTATTATTTTGATTTATCTTATCCTAGCAAGTTTTCTTTCTGGTTTATTTGATTTTATTCAGTCATTGATTGCTGCATTTGGATTGCTTGTTTCTGTGTTAATTCATTTGTATATTTCATTGAGAAAATTTTAAATTAGGGCTTTGGTGAAACCATTAAATTTTTAGACATTTTTCTCAATTCCCTACCCGCCCTCCTAACATTGCTCGACATGAGTCGTTTCGCAATGTAAATTTTAACTTGAGAAAAATGTCATATATCATAAGATTTCACCAAAGCCAGAATTAGAAAGTTATAAAAACCCATTTCTTTAGTTGTTTGTATGTTACCTGGACTAAATCCTGCGAAGATGCAGGCAATGATGAAGCAGATGGGAATTAAGCAGGAGGAGATTGAAGCAGCGAGGGTGATTATTGAAAAAGAAGACGGGAAAATTATAATTGAAGAGCCAAATGTTTTGAAAGTAAATATGCAGGGAAATGAGAGTTTTCAGATTACAGGAGAGATAAGAGAAGAGGAAGTTGAAGAGGGAATTAAGGAGGAGGATGTGAAACTTGTCGTGGAGAAAACTGGAAGAAGTGAGGAAAAAGTTAGGGAGAGTTTGGGAAAAACAAATGATATTGCTGAGAGCATAATGGAGTTGAGTTAAAATGTGGAGCAGTAAGGATGAAGCTATTGTTGAAGAAGCAAAAGGAATTGAAGGTGTTGATAAATTAATTGAAAAATTAGGAGATGAAGAAAAAAGGGCGGTTGCTAATGCTGAGAGAGAGAGATTTTAGGAGACAAAGCTACTTGCAGGCGTTTTGATGTTGATTATGTGAATCCTGATTATGATTTTCTTGCAAGTGTTGCATATGCTTGGGTAATGCAAAGAAAAAGGCCTTCGGAGAATGTTGCAGGATTGTTTTAAATGTTTAGTTAATTTTTAATAGTCATTATTCTTTTGTTTTTCATGAGAATTTCAGAAATTGAACCTGGGACAAAAGTTAAATTGAAAACTCGGAAAGGGAATTTTGCATGCAGGATTTTGGAAAGTCCGAGCAAGGAAATAATTTTAATTAAACTTAACTCTGGGTACAATATTGGAATTAAGGAAGAGGATATTTTAGATTTGAAGGTTGTGAAGGAAAAGGATGATTCTTCGTTTCGTCCTTCCCAATTTCTCGACGCGGTTTCATGTTCCTCCCCCGTCCCTCTCCCCTCCGCCCAGAAGGGGAAGAAGAATAATGAAATCGCGTCTCTATCTCAAGAAAAACCAAACATCGCCCTTGTTGTAACAGGGGGGACAATTTCGTCTCGGCTTGATGTGAAAACAGGGGGAGTGAAATGGCTGACTAAAACAGATGAACTTTTGAAATTTTATCCAGAGATTTTGGAAATTGCAAATGTTGCAAAAATTGAAGTGCCGTTTATGAAAGCATCTGAAAATATGGATGCAAAAGATTGGGGAAAAATTTCAGAAGTTGTTGTGAAATTGTTAAATGATTCTTCGATTAGCGGGGTTATTGTGACACATGGAACTGATTTTTTGCATTACACAGCGTCGGCACTTGCTTTTTCACTTGGGAAATTAAATAAACCTGTTGTTTTAACCTATAGTCAGAGAAGTTCAGACAGGGCAAGCAGTGACGCGAATTTGAATTTAATTTGCAGTGCGCGAGTTGCTGTTAGCGACATTGCGGAAGTTGTTTTAGTTGGGCATGCAAATTCAGACGATGATTTTTGTTATGCACTTCCTGCAACTAAAGTTAGGAAAATGCACACTTCGCGAAGAGATACTTTTCGCCCGATAAATTCAAAACCAACTGCGAAAGTTTTTTCTGATAAAATTGAGATGATTGCAACTTATAATGTTCGTGATAATAAAAAGAAAATTAAAATAAAAAATAAATTTAGTGACAAGGTTGCTTTGGTGAAGTTTTATCCTGGGCAGAGTCCGGATATTTTGGATTTTTATTTGAAGAAAGGATATAAGGGATTAGTGATTGAAGTTTCTGGATTAGGACATTTGATTTCTGAAGGGAAAAATTCGTGGATTCCAAAATTAAAAAAATTAACTAAGAAAATGAATGTTTGCGCGAGTGCTCAGACAATTTATGGACGGCTGCATCCGCTTGTTTATTCTGCTGGGCGGGAACTTGAAAAAACAGAGATTATTTTTTTGAAAGATATGTTGTCTGAAACAGGTTTTGTGAAATTGTCGTGGATTTTGGGAGATAAAGAAATGAGAAAAGAGGTTAAGGGAAATATGCTGAAGAATTTTGCGCAGGAGTTTAATGAGTGTTTGGGTGAGGAGGAGTTTTTGAATTAGTTACAGTATCTCCGATGAATTTTTATCATTTTGAAATTCCAAATTTCCACTAACTTCGACTTCGTTGAATACCTACCCTTTCCCCGCCCTATCCGCCACTCCAAAAAATAGGGAATTCTAAATTTATTTATAAAGTTCAGATTCTTGTTTCATTTGACTTACCTCCTTTAGTCAATAAAAGTGGTAAGTCATTTTATTTTATAATGGTTTCACCAAAGCCAGTTTTCACAAAAGTTTAAAAGGCAAATTTTCGATTTAATGTTCTTATGGAAAATATTTTACGGGATGATGAAAGAAAAGCCATTGAAAAAATAAGCTCAAAAATTCATGGACCTGAATATCTTTTAAGTGATTTAAAAAATATTTTAGATGAACTTTATTTTTTGTTAAAAATAAATAACGCTATAATCTTTATTGATTTTAAAAATATTCAAAAACAGGAGTTTCATGGAAAGGGCAGAAAGTATTTTGAAAAGTATCCCAAATTAATCAAAGAATATAATTTAAAATCTGTTTTAAAAAATAAATGTGTGTTTGTTAAGAATTTGAATAGTTATATTAATAATTTATTTGTTATTCCCATACAAGGGAAAGATAAGATAATTGGAACTTTGATGATTTTTAATAGGGAAATTAATTATGGGGATAAACATGATTCTAAAATTATTCAGATTTTGGAAAGTCAGATAAATTTTGCAGTTAAAAAGGCGCTTGAAAGGGCTGAGTTGTTCAAGTTGTTTGGGAAATATTTAGACCAGCGCCAAATTTTTGAAATAATTAAAAATCCAAATTTTTTGAAAAAACCAAAGCTGACAGATTCAGTTGTTCTATTTGCAGATATTTCTGGATTTACAAAGCTTACGAACAAAAGTGATACAGAATTTATTTTTAATTTTTTGGGAAAGATTATGAATGAGTGTTCAGGAATAATAAACAAGCATAATGGGATTGTTGATAAGTTTGTTGGAGACAGAGTAATTGGAATTTTTGGGATTGTTGATAGTGGAAATCGGAGTGAAAACGCTTTGAAGAGTGCTGTTGAGATAAGAGATTTTTTTAATAAGAAACTTTCTAAAAGTGGAATTGGAGTTAAAATTTCGATTGTGAAGGGGGATATGATTTATGGGAATCTTGGAGGAAAATACAGAGCTGATTTGACTGTTATTGGGAAAAATGTAAATTTTGCGTCGAGGTTGTGTGATTATGCAAAGAAAAATGAGATTTTAGTTGGAGATAAAGTTTATGAGAAGTTAAGGGGAGAGTATAAATTTAAGGTTAAGGGTTTTAAAAAATTTAAAGGGTTTGGTGAATGGAGTAAGATTTACAAATTTATTGGATGATGTAACTATTCTCGGATGATAACAGATAGAAAGGTTTAAATATTAAAGTGTATTAGAAGGTTTATGAGAGTAATAGGAATAAAACATAAAGTTGAGAAAGATAATTCATTAGAGGTTTATGCTTCTAAATTTGAAAGGGCGTTAGATAAATGTTATGATGAATCTGGAATTGTAGATGTAGCTGTCGGTCCAGACTATGCATTATGCCAGCTTAGCGACCCTGAAAATTGTTTAATTGATTTTGAGAGTGTTAAAAATACACTGAAAAGATTTGGAGAGATTAGTCAAAAATATAAAAAAACTCTTATGTTTCCTGGAACTTCCCCCAAATTAGTAAGGGAAGGAGTGATGCAACATTTTTGTCCTGTTTTTATTAATGGAAGAAAAATAAAAAATGTTTTTAAAGAAACAAATGCTCATGACTCTGAGATTGCAAAAAAAAATAACTTAGTTTACGAAGGAGTTAATTCTGACAGAATTTATTTTAAAAATGGAGATATAATTTTAGCAAGTATTTGCAGTGATCATGGAAAGAAGTCAATTCCTGAAAATACTTTTTTAGAAATTATTATGGCATATGATGATTTTGGCGGTTTTTATTCAAAGCCAGGTGATTTTTTAGAAAGATTCGGATTTATTGCTAATGGTTATGATGGTTCTGTTGAATGTGTTCATTTCAATCCCTTTGGACAATCTGAAGGTTTAGAGACAGAAGTTGAAACAGAAAATTTCAAAACATATACTTTAAAATAGAAAAATATATCAAGATTAAATACTTGTTAATTGTATGGTTAGAGAAATACATATTGTGGATTTTAAATTTCTAAAAGGTTATATTTTGTACGACGGACCAAGAGAACATGGACGAAGACAGGAATATTCTGATTTGGCGAGTTTGCTTGATGATTTGCCAGGAGAATTAAAGGGTTTTGATGCTAGAAAACGAATAAATATTTATTTGGAAATGAGTAATGATGAAGTGACAAGATCTATTAAGCTTGTTTTAGGTAAGAAATTTCCAAAGGTAGAATATATTAACGGCACTCAATAACTTTTAATAACTCCAATTTCCTATTATTTCTATGATTGATTACAAAAAACTTGGTTTCAAATCGGGATTGGAAATTCATCAACAATTGAATACAGGAAAATTATTTTGCCGTTGCCAGTCGTTGTTGAGAAAAGATGAGCCGGATTTTGAGATAAAAAGAAAATTGCATGCGATTGCCGGCGAGACAGGGAAGGTTGATGTTGCTGTTGAATACGAGGCTTTGCAGGGACGGGAATTTATTTATCAGGGGTATGAAGATAGCACTTGCCTTGTTGAACTTGATGAAGCTCCCCCTGAAATGATTGATGAGGAAGCTTTGAAGATTGGTTTACAAATTGCTTTGCTTTTGAATTGCGAGATTATTCCTGTAACACAAATTATGAGAAAGACTGTGATTGACGGAAGTAATACAGGGGGTTTTCAAAGGACTGTTTTGTTTGCGCAAAATGGTTTTATTGAAACTTCACAGGGAAAAGTTAGGGTTGATAGTGTTGCTTTGGAGGAAGATGCAGCGAGAACTATTTCTCGCGAGAATAAAAAAGTTATTTATAGATTAGATAGATTAGGAATTCCTCTTGTTGAAATTGCTACTGCGCCTGATTTGAAAAATGCAGAGCAGGTTAAAGAAGCTGCCCTAAAAATCGGAGATATTTTGAGAGCGTGTAATGTTAAAAGGGGGATTGGAACAATTAGGCAGGATGTTAATATTTCTATCAAAGGACATCCTCGTGTTGAAATTAAAGGTTTTCAGGAACCAAAAATGATGATTAAAACAATCGAGAAGGAAATTGAACGACAACAAGAAAATAAAAAAGGAAAATCTTGTGTACGAAATGCAATGCCTGATGGAACTACTAAATTTCTTCGTCCAATGCCAGGAGCTGCGAGAATGTATCCTGAAACAGATTTGCCTTTGTTAGAGATTAAAAGAAATTTAATTAATTTAGTAAAAAAAGATTTGCCAAAACTGCGGAGCGAGGTTAAAGAAGAGTTGAAGGGAGTGGGATTAAATGAGGAAATGATGAGTTTGATTTTGAAGGGCGAGAGACTGGAGGATTTTAAGGAACTTTTGCAAATTAAAAATGAGCCGAATCTGATTGCGAAGATGCTTGTTTTGTGGCCAAAGGATTTTGCGAAGAAATTAAATATTTCTGTTGATAAAATTATGAAGAAATTAAATTTAGATGTTTTGGAAAATGTTTTGCAAAGTTTAGAAAAAGAAGAGATTTCTAGGAATGATTTGCAGGAAATTTTATTTGAAGTTGCAAAAGGAAAATCTATTATTGATGCTTTAAAAGTTGATAAAATTTCTTTAAATGAAGTTGAGGAATTTGTTGCAAAGTTGATTAAGGAGAAGCCTGGTTTGAGTGTTGGAGCGTATATGGGGATTGTTATGAAGAAGTTTAAGGGGAAGGTTAGTGGGAAGGATGTTATGGAGATAATTAGGGAGTATGTAGAGTAATCTAGAATTTTGTTTTTAAAATTTTTCTGTTGGTGTTTTTTGTTTTTTTACATTTTTCTCTGTCCTGCCAATTCACAATGTCGGATTTTAAAATCGAGAAATGTTTAATTAAAATATTTTTTTAGCTTATTTTTCTAAATTAAATTTTGTTCTTTAGAAAATTTCTTGGAAAAATCTGAGGAAAAGATTGAGAAATTATTTTTTGGAAAATCCGAATTTGGGAAAATGTTTAAATAGGCAAATTCTTTAGTAATTTCAAGTCATTGTCATAATTTGGGCGTAGAGTAAAAAGATGGTACACGCTAAGTATATTAAAAGAGGTAATAAGACTTAGGGGCCTTATTTTTATGAGAGTTATAGAGAGGATGGTAAGGTAAAAAAAAAAGATATATTAAGGTTCCTGATTCTGATATTAAAACTTTCTTAGATAAAACTAGAGTTAAGAACAATGTTTTAAGCAGTAGAGTAATGAATGTGAAATGGTTTTCTTTTGCAATTGTTTTTGCACTTGTTTTGTTAGGACTTTTTTTTGTTTACAATCAGGGAATTACTGGAAGTGCGGTTTTATCAATTAATGAAGATTACATTTTTGGCGAGCAACTTGGCGGAACTTTAGAATTTAGTTTGTCACAGGGGGAATTAATTCCTGCTGATTCTATTTTAAAGGCAAGTTTGGGTGAACAAAAAAAAGAGTTTTTATTATCTGATTTAATTGATGCTGATGCTGTTTCTGGAAATTTTTATTTTGAAGGTGAGTATCCTGAAGTGAATTTTGTTTTGAAAATTTATCAAGAGAGTGAAGAGAGTGAAGGAGGTGAAGAAGTTGAAGGAGAGGAGAGTGATGTAGAGGAAGGAGTTGTTGAGGGAGAAGAGGAAGTTGGTGAAACTGGGGGCGAAGATAGAGAGGGGGTTGAGGATGAGGAATTAGTTGAGGGGGGTAAAACTGGAATTGATGGAGAAAGTGAAATTGGAATAGAAACTACAGAAGAAATTGTAGAAGAAACAGAAACTATCCAAGAAACAGAAACTGAATCTGAGTCAGAACCAAAACCAGAACCAAAACCAGAACCAAAACCAGAACCAAAACCAGAACCAAAACCAGAACCAGAATCAGTTTCAGGAACTTCTTTAATTACTGGACAGATTGTGCAAAATTTTGTTGAAGAAAAACAAATTGAAGGAAGTGTGAAAAAAGCAGAAGAGTGCATAGATGAGGTTGAAAACCAAATAGAAAAAGATAGAGAGAGTGTTGGGAAGCTGGGGGTTTCTGGAATAATAATTATTATTGCTGTGGTGGCAATTGTAATTGCTATAATTGCGATTTTTTCATTTTTCTTATATTTGATTTACAGAAAGTTGAACATCCTTACTTTTTTTAGAAAAGAAGAAGCAAAACGAAAACCGCACTCGACATATCAAATAAAAAAAGAAAAGTTTGAAGATAAACTTAAAAAAATTGAAGAAACACTTGGGATAAAAAAAGCTCCTGCTCCTTCGATTCCTAAGGCACCTATGAAAACTGCAGAAAAACCTGCTGCGAAAAAAACAGAGAAAAAGTGATGTGATGATTTTAATTGTTAAGGAAATTCTAGACCATTGTCACATCTCAATCTATACAAATTAGCAACACTAAAAAGAAGTGCATACATGAAACCCTCATATATAAAGCGAAATTCTTCTTAGACTTTTCTTTTTGTTCAGTGTAAGTTATATATTCTAATTGCATCTCAATTTCCTCTACATTCCCCCTATATTGTGAAATAACATCACTTAATTCGTTTTTGCACGAATCTATAGATTAATTTATCACTTGTTTTTTAACTTCCTCAAATAATTTACCAAAACAATCTTTAGCAAATAAAACAGCATCTTTTGCTTCTTCTATGGTTGTTATCTGGCCTTCATAATTAATTTTATTTCTTTTTTTTCTTAGAATATCTAATATCCCTAAGGGTCTTGGAAGGTTAATCTTTAAATCTATTATTTCCTTGATTTGAGTTACATGATCATTTACTGCTTCAATTCCTTTTGATTCTAAGATTGCTTCTCCTAGCATTCTAAATGATTCGTAAATGTTTCTTGCAATTGTACTGCTCGACATATCAGATACTGGAAGTGTTAAGGAAAATTTTAAATCTCTTTTTGCAGATTCTAATAGATTGAGTGCTTTTTTCTTATCTGGTTTTTTTGTTTGTATCATGGTCTTACTTCTAAAAATCCATCAAGCATAATGCCATTTGCAATGTTATTAAAAAGATTTAAATCTATTTGATTTCTTGAAAATAAATGAACATTTACCTGCACATTTTTTCTATAATTAAACTTTTCAATTACTCCTAATTCTTGTATAGATAGTTTTTCGTTATCTAGAACTTCAACTGCAATATCAATGTCACTTTTTTCAGTATCGTCTCCTTTTCTGTAACTTCCAAAAAGAATAATTGCTCTGGCATTTGGAATTGCTTTGTGTATTTCTTGGACAATATTTCCCTTGTAAATATTTTCAAGATTATTTGCAACTTTAATTGTGTAATTATAAATATGTCCAACATTACAATTAATTCTCCAAACTTTCCCTAGTTCTTCTTTTTTTAAAAATTCCTCTTCGACTAATTGGAAAACTATTTTCCTTGCAGTAGTTTTTGCAATTCCTAATTCTACAGAAAGGTCATTTAAACTCATTTCTTTATAGGGATATGAGAAAAACCATAAAATTACTTTTCTATGAGCTTCATTTAATTCTAAGGTTACATTTTTTAGTTCTTGTTTTTGTATTATTCTTTCTTTCTTTTTCATGAGAGTGGTAACTTTGAGAACTATTTAAACTTTTTGGTTACCTATTGGTAGTTTGAAAGATGAATTGGTTTTGTTGGTTACCAATTATTATTTTATGTCATACAGGCTTTGGTGAAACCCTCAAAACAAAAATAGAAAGTATCAATTTTCTATCAATATTATAGGCTACTAATCTCAACAACAATTCTCTTTTCTGAGTTTCAAATGATCTGCTCAAA
>JAFCDB010000013.1 GCA_017609885.1 Candidatus Pacearchaeota archaeon | reverse complement strand
TGTTGCAAAGATAAAGTTGTTTTTCTCCAGATTTGTTGTATCTTTTTCCTCTTTTTGAAATATTTTTACTTTTGCATTTTGGACATTTCATATTATTTCACCTCCTTTACAGAAAGGAAATAAATACAATTTATATATCTATCCCTTTAAGTAGACAGTATCTAGCCCTGCCAGGATTCGAACCTGGGTCCTTCGGCCCAGAACCGAAGATACTTGACCACTGTACTACAGGGCTGGATATTATTTGAACACTGCGAGGTTTTATAAAGTTTTTTGAAGTGAAAAACCCAAAATTAATACCCATACTTAAAGTTAAAATAATTTTTTATTAATTCATTTTTATCATACATTACTCTCCTTTTCTCTCAATTTTTTCTAACTTAGTTACAATTTTCTTCAGAAAATTAAAAACATTTTAGGTGGGTGTGTTTCACTTAATTTTCTATTTCAAAAGAACTTCCAAATCTGGTTCTTCTTTCTTCCTCATCCCTAAATAATATATTCTAATTTTTTCTCTATTTATAATTGCCATCATAATTAAAACCATTAATAAAAGAAGTAAAAAAGAAATTATAACTATTGGTTTTTTAATTAATTCAGGAATTTCTTCAATAATCCCTGGAATTATTCCTCTACCCTCACCTGGTTGCTCTTCTACTTCTTCAACATCTCCAAAATAAAATCCATAAATATATTTATCTGTAATTATCGCTTCATCACTTCCCCCAGCATTAATAGAAATTATATCTGCTGAGACATTTACAATTAAGAATAAAAGTAAAAACAAAGGAATTATATATCTCATTTTCTCCGTTTTCTTTTAATAATTGGAAGTAAAGCTAAACTTGTTGTAAGTAATGCTAATCCTCCATAACTTGTAGCAGGAAGTTTATCAGGATAACTTATATCATAAGGATAAGGGTCTAAATAATCAGGTGCTCCATCATTATCACTATCTAAATCTAAATAGTTTGGGATTCCATCTTCATCTGGGTCTCCTGTTCCTTCATATTCATCAGATAGTCCATCTCCATCTTGGTCTGAAATAGGGTCTTGTTCTGGGAGATATGGAGAAGATGTTTGAAATGGGACTACATCTACAAAATCACTCATTGAAACTGCTTTTGTTGGGTCTGTTTTTAATACCATTGTGTTATAAACACCAATTGTCCGTAATATTTCATATTCTTCCCTCATTGGTCTTCCATCAACATTTAACCATAAATTCCCTTCCATTTTAAGAGGATGAGTAGAAGTAATTGAATCTGCTTTTACATTCACATTATTTTTATAAAAAATATTATTGCCATTAACAATTTCATCTCCTATGTTTAATCCTTGTTGTGTCCATATTGCTTTATCATGTTTCATAAACATATTATTTTGAAAATTATGTCCTCCATAAGCAGAATCATTTATCATTAATCCAGTGTCAAATCCATAAAAAAAACAATTTTCAATATTTAATGTTGAAGCGTTTGTTTCTATTCCATGAACAGTAATATCTGGATTTCTCCTACAGAAAACACAATTTTTAAAATCATTTCCATCATCAAAATATCCTAAAGAATCTAATGCCTCAAATTGTGTATTTTCAAATTTTGTTTCATAATTCCACCCAAAATTATTTCCCCTAATTAAAGTATGATTTGTGTCTAAAATTTGCTCTTCTTTTATATCTCCACTAATCAATCCTTTTTTTAATTCATCAATTCTTTCTGTTGGCAATGTCCCAACATAAGTAGTGTTTTCTTGTGTAACAAATCCTTCATATGTTTCTGGTTTTAAATGAACTATTTGTTGTTGTGCATAAGAAGAAAGTAAACTTAATAATAATCTTAACCCTATTTTTTTTATTGTTTTCATGTTATTATTTAATAATCTTTTACTTATAAACCTTTTGTTAATCTAATCATATTGAACCCACCATCCGCACCAACAATTAGTCCCAGCTGAACCATCTATTAAATTAGCAGTGCATCCTAAATTATCGTTAGCACTAAAAGAGACACTACATGATGCACTTGCTCCAACTCCATTAGAAGTTGAAACATCTACCTTACAAGCACTATCAACAGTATCAATCGCTATATGGAAATCCAAATTGCTTGATGGAGCAGTATCACATACTTCAGATATTCGGCTTTGGTGAAACCATTAAATACATTTTTCTCAATTCCCTACCCGCCCGCCCAGCATTGCTCGACATGATTTGTCTAGCAATGTAGATTTTAAATTGAGAAAAATGTTATATATCCTATGATTTCACCAAAGCCGATTTACTGAACTGAAGAGTTTATCCTCTTTTTGCGTAAGCTTTATTAATTTCTTTATCCATCTATTATTCAGTAAAGATTTTAGTAAGTTCATTACTATTTACCTCCTTTTCAAAGAAAAGGAGGTTTATGTTCATAAAATTAGCGAATTATGCGATGGGTTTATTACAAATATGTAAAAAATACAGGAGATATTATTTTTGTTGGTGGGGAAGTAAAAGAAAGATTAGATAAAATTAATTTAATGTCCAATAATAAAGTGAGCTGTTAAGTTTTCGTTGATTGAATGAAAATATTAAGGAAAAATTTTCAAGACTGTCACTCCCCAAAGAACATAAAACTTTTTAAACGTTGGAGTATTTTTATAATTAGAGGTTGAAATGGCTGCTTTAATGTTAATAATTGTTGGAATTGTTTTAGTTGCGCTTATATTTTTATTTGTTAAATTTAGATATATCAAACATAAAATGTCGTGGATTTTGATTCTTGCAGGTGTTTTTTTCCTGTATATGACTTTTATGGTGAGCATTGCAGGGCACGATGTTAATTTAACTTCAATTGAAGGACTTGAAGAATCTGGGAAGATTTATTTAACGTGGATGGGAAATGCATTTGAAAATGTGAAAACCCTGACAACAAACGCAGTGAAACTTGACTGGGGAGTTAAAAATCCCTTTTAAAATGAAAGCCATAATGATAATTGTTATTTTTCTTTTGATGAATGCATTTTTGATAATTTCAAATGAGGAGCTTGCGATGAAGAATGGAGAGAACTGGAGGGTTTTGGGAGAGGAATATTTTAGTTGGGTTCGGGAGATTGGGGAAAATGGGTGGGAGGTTACTGGCGAGGTTGTTAAGATGGATTGGGTTTCTGAGGAGAGGTAATTTTTTAATTTAATTTTTCTAAAGTGATTTATGCCCTGGTAGCTCAGTTTAGGTTAGAGCGCTTGTTCTGTAAACAAGAGGTCGCTGGTTCGACTCCCGCCCGAGGCTTTGCAAAAACTTATAAACTCTTCATCCTCGAATTAATTATGGAAAAAGAAAATAAATTTTGTGTTGATGAAGTTTTTGATATTAGAGAAAAATATGGAAAGTTAAAATCAAAACATAATCTCCCTGATTTTGAGAAGTTAAATGATGATTTTGATATTGCAAAAATTGACTGTGATTCTTTAACTTTACTTAGAGATGTGAGGAAGGCGATGATTTTGAAGTTTTCATCTGTAATGCAGTTTGTTGAATTGCTTATTAATCCAACAAATGGTTCGATGTTTAATATGTTTTTGGTTAAGGGAATTAATGGGGAGGAAAAGGAAATATTAAAGGAGTTGTTTGGGAAGTTGGGGGAGATTGAAATTGATTCTTTTGGATTGGATGTTAATTATAATAAGAGGAAGGAAGCGGATTTTGTTAAGGAGAAATTTAAGGTTTGGCAGAATTTGAAGCCTGAGATAAAGAAGGTTATGGATGTTTTGAAGATTAACTGGAGTAAGAGCAGTGGGAAGAAGCAACGGAGTTATTTTGGGTGATTAACTATAGGATTTCTCAGATATCTGAAAACGACGTTGATCTGGACTTCTTGATACAAAACTATGTATCTCCTTTCTCGAAAAAAAATTCAAAACATAAGGATTTACACACTCACAAGCAATAAAAGCTCTCCACGATTCAACAATTCCATTATCATTTGAAATTAATGAAACATTTCCTCTATTCCTTGACATAACTAAACCTGACAATAAGAAATCCCAATCAATATTGCTTAATCCGTAGTGATTTTTAATTTGTTGACATGCTTGATCAAATAGCTCATATTCTATAGTTTCACCCTCATTTAATTTAATAATCTTGCCCTTATCTTCAAGTAAATTAAATATCTGCGACCTCAAACTCTGATTTTTTCTTCCAAGTTCATTTTTTCTTCCTCTGCTCCCATTTTTGCTACTATTAGTTATTAAGTAATCGGCAAATGCCCTGCTTTCATTAAAAATTCCATTAGTAATATAAATATTATGACCTTTTTTTGATAAATCTAATAATTCTGTGTAATAATTAACCCCTTCTTGAAGTTCCAAAATAGACTTTTGTGAAATTGGTCTTCTATTTCCCGGAAGATTGCTACTAATTATATTAGTATCTAATAATGTTATATTCTTTCTTGAAATTTCTTCAAGTGTTAGTAGTTTCATAAACAATAACTAAAAGATTATTTTTTAAATCTTTCTGTTTTCCAAAACCCCATCTAAACAAATCTCCAAAACAGAAACAGGCATTTTGATTTTGAAATTTTTTAATATTTTTGGATGAATTTCCCCAAAATACCCGATTATTTTGCCACTAAATTTTATCTCTCCGACTCTGCCGTCGATAAAATGGTTTGGAAGAGATTCAGGATTTGAAATTTCAAATTTTATTTTAAGCATTTCCTCCAAATAATTTAAAATTTGTTTTAGTCTTGTAAAATTTCCTGGAGCAAGAGCAATTGAAAGATTTTGTTTTTCATTGTAGTTTTTAAAAACTGTTCCAATTTCAAAAATTTCCTGAGGGTAGGAAACATCAACATTTTCGCTGAAGATTTTTAACATATTATGAGTTAAATCTTTTCTTAAAATTTTATATTCTGTTTTTGAATTTTTAACTTCAACAAATCCTGATTTTTTATTTTGCATTTTTTTAATTTGCGCGTCTTTTGTTGTTAGATGGTAGGAAGAGGTTTCTAATAGTCCAAGTCCTGAGAGAATATCTGAAATTTTTGATTTGACAATTTCTTTTTTGTCAATTTCTCCAACTGTTGAAACTTCTGGAATTTCTGGAATAAATTTGTCGTAACCGTAGGCAATTGCAACATCTTCTATTAAATCAACTTCATGGAGAATATCTGTTCTTGTTGCTGGGACCTCTACAAAACCTTTTTTATATTCATGCCCCATTTTTTTAAGTAGAGAAGAAATTTTTGATTCTTTTAGGTTTAAGCCCAGAAGTTTGTTTGTGTTTTCAACTGAAAGTTTTAATTTTTGAGATGTGAAATCAGGAGTTATTTTTTTTGTTTTATATTTAAGATTCATTTGATAAACTTTTCCTCCCATGTCATTGAAAACTGCAACTATTATGTTTAGAATTTTTTTCAAAACTTCAAAATTAAAACCAGAGCATTCTATGAAAACATCTTTGGTTTGTTCACTTATTTTTCCTGTTTTGTGGGAGTTGATTATTGGGGGCATGCTTAAGATTTCGTTGTTTGCGTCTATGAAGATAGGGTATTTATTTAGTCCTTCTAAGAGGTTTCCATATTCTCTCCCTGCTGAGTGTTTTGATAGGATTTGTTTTCCTGTTAATTCTACTGGAAATTCTAAGGGCTGAAATCTTATTTTTTCTGGTTCAATAGCTTTAAATGTAATTGGCAGTTTTATTTTTTCAAGAGGATAAATTCCAATTGCTGCTTTTTTTCTTTTTCTTCCTAGAGTCATGTGGAGTTTTTCCTGGATGTCAATTATTTCTTTGATTTTTTCATTGTCAAATTTCATGTTTCTTACAATTGCGCATGCTGTGTAAGGGCGTATGTTTTTTAGGGAAGGGTCTATTATTACATCAAAATTTCTTTCTGGTTTGTTGATTTTTATTTTATTTGGTTTTTTTCCTAAGTAAGTTAGGAAGGCGTTTTTGTAGTTTTGGTAGCTTAATAGATCTGGGCGGTTTGGGAATATTTCTATTTGGAGTTCATTTTGGGTTATATCTTCGACAGGGGTTCCGAACATTGCGATTTTTTCCTGCATTTTTTCATCAAGTTTTCCGATTTCTTTTTCAAATTGTTTTTTTTGGATTATTAAGATTGTCATTTTACCCAAAACTTCATCTTCCTCAATTTATCAATATCGTTTTTGTAAAGTTCTCTTAAATCTTTTATTTTGTAATGATCTATAAGAATTCTGTCAAAACCAGGACCCCATGCAAGAACTGGAATTTGAGCTCCAAGAAGAGGGATTGTTACTTCTGGCCTAAAAATTCCAGCGCCTCCTAATTCAAGCCAGATTTTTTTTTCTGGGTCGAAGACATCAATTTCCACGCTTGGTTCTGTGTAGGGAAAATATGCTGGGCGGAATCTCACTTTTTCAAATCCCATTTTCTTGAAAAATTCCTGCAAATATCCAAGCAAATGCCGAAAATTCACATTTTTATCAATGACAATTCCTTCAGTTTGGTTAAATTCAAAACCATGACTCCAATCAACAGTTTCATTTCTAAAGTTTTTTCCTAATGCAAAGAATTTTCCTTTTCTTTGTTCTCTTAGAAGTTTGCTTAGATTGTATAAAGTCTGAGCTGAAAGACAGGTTGTGTGTGTTCGTAAAACTGCTTTTTCTGAGATTTTTTCATCCCAATTATATTGCCATCCTCTGCTCCCACCAACTCCTGATTCATGCGCTTGTTTTATTTCTTTAATTAATTTTTTATCTGAAATTGCGATTTCTTTATTTAGAAAAAATGTGTCTTGCATTTCTCTTACTGGATGGTCCTGGGCTGTGAATAAGGCATCAAAATTCCAAAACGAACTTTGGATTAAAGTTCCTGTCATTTCTTTGAATCCAAGTTCGCTCCAGATTTTTCTCCCATAGTCAATTGCTTGATTTACAAAATGTTTTTTTCCTCCGCTGATTTTAGGGACAGGAGATATAACATCATAACGTCTGAATTTTTTTCCTTTCCAATTTCCTGATTTTATCATTTGTGGAGTCAACGCCTCAACTAAATCTTTTGATTTTGAAATATCTTGTTTTACAATTTCTTTTCCTAATTCAGTTAAGTTGAAATTAATTATTTGCTGTTCTTCAATTTGGATTATGTCTTTTCTTTGTTTCAGATTTTTTAGGGCAAATTGTTCTTCTGGTTCAAGTGCATCAAGTTCTTTAGGAAGTTTCTCTAGGAATTGCTCTTCAAGTGATTTTTTTGTCAGTTCTTCTTTGTTACCTGTTAATATTAACGTTCCATTTTTTATTTCAATTTGTGCCTTTTTTTTGAGTGCTCCGAGTGCTGCCTTAAATTCATTTTTTGAAAGATGAGATTGTTTTTGTGCTTCTTCTAAATTTAGGTTTCCTTTTTCAAGGAGGATTATTAATTGTCTTTCTGGGAGACCTTTTGTTTTGTAGTAAATTCCATTTGTTCCTGGTTCTATGATTTTTTTCTTTGAAATTTTTAATATAATAATTTTTTTTGAGCTGAGAAATTCAAGGGCTCTTAATACTGACACTCTGTCTAGCATTGATTTTTCAATTATTTCTTGGATGTTTTTTCCCTCAAGATATGGAAGGATTTTTTGTTCAATTGGTGAAAGAGATTCAATAATTTCTTGATTTTGCATGGAATTTTGATGTTTTTTTAGTTAATAAAGTTTTTCTGAGCATTTTGGAGTTACGACACTTTTTAGGATATGGGAAAGGGGAGCTTCCGAATCAGCCTTGTGGCACGACTCTTCGCGAAAAATTTGCTAATGCTAAAAATTCAATAATGATTTGCAGATTTGGTTTTCTTGGGAATTTTATGCAAATTAATTCCATGCCCTCAACGCTTCTTTCAACTCTTCATTCTTCTCTGCATACTTTTTCAAACTTATCCCTTTCATCACGGCATCAACTGCCTGTCTCATTGCTTTTGCACCTGCAATTGTTCCCTGCGGATGTCCGTGGATTCCGCCACCTGCTTGAATTACTAAGTCCCTTCCTAAATTTTTTATTAAGAATGGAACATGCCCGGGATGCAGGCCACCGCTTGAAACTCCGAGGACTGGTTTTATTTTTGCCCAATACTGCTGCAATCTTTTTTCTGTTGCTTTTACTTTTTGATTTTCAATATCTTGTTTTAGTTGTTTGATATTTTTTATTTTCCCTTCAAGTTTTCCAATTCCTGTTCCAATGTGAATTTGGTCAACTCCTGCTAATCTTGCAAAATCTGCAATTACCATCATGCTTATTCCGTGATTTGGATTCCTGTCAAAAGCTGCGTGCATTGCTCTATGCGCGTGAATCGCAAGTCCGAGATTTTCTTGTCTAAGTGTTTGAACAGCTGCCCATCCACAAGTCACAATATCAACCATGATATATTTTCCACCAAGTTTTTTCACGAGCTTTGCTCTTTTAATCATTTCGTTTGTTTCAGCAGTTACATTAGCAAAATAAAATTTTTTCTCACCCGTTTGTTTTTCTGCTTTTTTCTTTGCTTTAATAGTCAGTTTTAATCTTTTTTCAAACTTGTTAAATTTTTGTGATGATAGGTTTTCGTCGTCTTTAACAAAATCGCAGCCACCGAGCCAGGATTCATATGCTGATTGCGCGTAATGCTTTGAATTTAATCCAAGTTTTGGTTTTATTATTGTTCCTATCCAAGGACGTGTTTTAACATTTGTTAATTTTCTAATTCCTTTAATTCCATATTTTGGACCTTTGTATTTTTTTAAAATTGAATTTGGAAAGGAAATATCTTCAAGTCGGATTGATTTAACTGCTTTCATTCCCATGATGTTTCCTGCAATTGACGATAAGATGTTTGGAATATTTTTTGCTTCAAAAAGTTCTGAAGGATAAGCAATTTTTATCCAGTTGCCTTTTATCGAAAAAACTTTTGCTTTTAATTTGTGAACATAATCTTTTCCAGGGACTTTTGTCCATGTTCCTGTGCTTGATTCGAGGGCAACTGTGTTTGCCGCTTTTTTCATTGACATTTTGTTTGGAGAAATTTTAAATAAGCAAATCAAATCATTTTGTGGTTTGTATTTTAAGTTTATGAATTCGAGTTTTTGTTTTTTCATTTTGAATAATTTTTTGCGTAATTTAACTGAATCATTTTTATTTGTTTATCTAATTCATGGAAATTCTTATTTAAGTGTGATAAATTTCTGTCCACCCTATTAATATCATAGGTTGCTCGAATTAATGTAGCCATAGCCCATCCTGCAACATATACTGCTCCATAGTATGGGGCGTATGTTAATAACATTGGAGTGTTAATAATTCCTAATGTTTTAAGAATTAACCATAGTAATATTAAAGCTAAAACTATCCAAGCTATTATATCCCAGACATTCATCCCTTTTTTCATATTTAATTTAACAGAAATGATTTATTAAATGTTTTTATTTTAAACAAGCAGGGAGTTCGTTGTGTTTTCTGTGGTGGGCAATGCATTCACAACATGTTCCTTTTCTTTCGCAACCAGGCCAGTCGCAGGGGCAAGATTCTAAGTTTTCTTGTTTGTTGGGACATGATTTGCGTGTCATTTTTTAGAAATTTTTGCTCCCCTCCCAGTATCATCAACCTGAAAACCAAACTCATTAATTTTCTCCCTTATAGAATCAGCAGTTTTCCAGTCTTTGTTTTTCCTTGCCCTCTCTCTTTCATCAACTAATTTTTTGATTTTTTGTGGGATTTTTGTTTTTTCATTCTTCAACAAATCAAGACTGAAAATTTCGTCTATTTTTTTTATTGCCTTTAATTTTCCTTCTGCATCTGGGTCGCGGACGAGCTTCCATAATATTGCAAGTGCTTTTGGAGTGTTAAGATCATCTTTAAGTGCTTCTGTGAATTGAGCGAGGTATTTATTATTTATTTTTTTATCATTTTTGATTGTTAAAATTATATTCTTTAATCTTTGAAGTGCTATTTTTGAGGCGTTTAAATTTTCTAATGAAAATCGCAGTTGCTCTCTATAATGGGTTGTTAGTGTAAGGTATCTATAATCAAGAGCAGAAAACCCTTTCTGTCTAAGATCCTTTAATCTTAAAATATTTCCGAGGGATTTTGACATTTTTCCTTGTTTCATTGTTAGAAATCCTGCGTGAAGCCAGTATTTTACAAATTGTTTTCCTGTTGCAGCTTGGCTCTGGGCAATTTCGTTTGTATGATGGGGAAAAATCAAATCACTTGCACCTGTGTGAATGTCAAAAGTTTCTCCTAATTTTTTCATTGACATTGCAGAGCATTCGATGTGCCAGCCAGGCCGACCTTTTCCAAAACCAGCTTTCCAAAAATTGTCACCATCTTCTTGGGTGTGGAATTTCCACAATGCAAAGTCCTTTGCATTCTCTTTGTCATAAGAATCATTGGCAATTCGCGATTTTGATTTTTTGATTTTTTGAAGTTTTGCGAGTTTTCCGTAAGATTTGAATTTTTTAATTGAAAAGTAAATTCCATCGTCTGATTTGTAAGCATATCCTTTTTTCAAGAGAACTTGAATTAGTTTTATCATGTCCTTTATTGATTCTGTTGCTCTAGGAATATGGGTGGGTTTTTTTATGTTAAGAGATTTTAAATCGTTGAAAAATATTTTTTCATATTCTCGCGTGAATTTTTTTAAGGAAACTCCTTGTTTTTTGCTTGCTGTGATTGTTTTGTCATCTACATCTGTAATATTCATTACATGCGTTACTTTATATCCTAAAAATTCCAGACTTTTTTTTAAGAGATCGTTGAAAATGTATGTTCGCAAGTTTCCGATGTGGGCGTAGTTGTAAACTGTAGGACCGCAAGAATAAATTCCTACTTGTTTGGACTTTAGTGGTTTGAAAACCTGCTTTTTTCTTGTTAGAGTATTGTAAAATTTTAGTGTCATGATTTATTATAGAGAAGGGGTTTTATTAAATTATCGAATTTCATTAAATTTTTCCAGGACAAAAATTTCAGCAAATACTTTTGCTGTTTGAATATTCATTTCTTTTACTTCTCCATCATATTGTTCGAACCTTTCATCAACTCTCAAATCTCTGTTTTCTAATCCATATTTTAAAAGAAATTCAAAAGTGAAATATCTATTTCCTATTTTATGAGTTTTATTTTTTTGTATTTAAAAATTAACCCGTCGTAACCTCAATCTTCCCATCCCTAATAATCAAAGTATCTTCTGACTGCGCAACAGGTTTTTTACTCTTTTCAATCAACTGCGGAAACTGGTGAAGGCAACCTGCCTGCTCAATTAACTTCAAAGAAATTAACGCCCGAGTCCCGAATTTTTTTACAAGCCACCGTGAACAAAAAGGCAGAGTTTTATATTCCTCAATAATATAATTCAAAACTTCCCGGGCATTTCTATCACGAACATTTGTTTGTTTTATTATCTGATAGATTCCTGAAGGTTTTCCTTCGTAAACTGATCCAACTCCTGCTGTTACAAAAGGTTCGATTGCGTATGTCCCGTCTTTGAGGGTTTGCTCATTATTATTGTTATAGTTTGGAATTGTAATTCCTGCGTGCAGTTCCCATTGCGCAATTTCATGCCCTGAAAGATTTTGGATTGGTGAAAAATTATTTTGTTCTGCAGTATCTTGGATTGCTTTTCCAATTTGTCCTAGAGATTTGTTTTCTTTTACTGCTTGGATTGCTTGGTTTAAGCAGTCTTGTGCTGTTTCTATTAGTTTTTTATTCTCTTCTATGTTTTCTAAGTCAATTGAAAATGTTGTGTCTGCAATGAAACCGTTTATATGGACTCCGAGATCTACTTTTAGCAAGCCACTTGCTTTTGTTTCGTCATTGTAGATTGGGGTGTGGTGGGCTGTGTTTTCGTTTATGCTTAGGTTTGTTGGGAAGGCAGGTTTGCCGCCGAGTTTGATTATTTTTTCTTCGATTTTTTCTGCAATTCCCAACAAGGGCACGTCTTTTTTTATAATTTCTCTAGCGTAATCTTTGACTTGTTTGGAAATTGCTCCTGCTTTTATTGTTTGTTCTGTTTGGTTCATTTCACCCTCCGTTCCTTCGGAACATAATTCTGAATAAAAGTTTTTCTATTTTGTCCAACTCCTAAAAAGTCCTCACTGTATTTCATAATTAAAAATTCTCCACCTTCAACATTTGTTTCTATGTTTTCTCCATTCATCCATTTTTTTGCCTGTTCATCATCTAACTCAAAAACATTTTCAACCTGACTTTTTATTTCAGAAATATTTACTGAATCAAAGTTTATTCTTAATTTTTCGTCGTTAATTTTGCAGAATCTCGTTCCTATTAATTCTATGTGTAGATTTTTTCCTAATTCGTTTATCTCCTCTTTTGACAAACTCCCAGAATAAATTCTATACTTTCGTTTTCCTGTTTGGATTAGGAGGTAAGGCAACTTTGAAATTCCATAAAACTTTTCAAGTAGCTGAACTATTTTTTTCTTTTTCGCTGAGTTTAATAGTGATGGTTTCATTTCAATAAGAATTAAAATAAGTAATTAAATGTTTTTATCTCTCTCCAATATTTCTTGTGAAGTAGTCAACTGGTTCTCTTAATTTTTTTGCAATTAAAGTAAGGTGATAAAGTGTTGGGCTGGACTTCCCTTTTTCAATATAAACAACCGCTTGTCTTGATATTTTTGAAGATAGAGCTAATTCTCTCTGCAAATATCCAAGTTGTTTTCTTTTTCCTCTAATCCTTGACCCTAAAATTTTGTCAAATTTTATCTCTCTTGATGTTTTCATATTTTGTAAATTAATATCAAGTTTTTAAATCTTGTGAACATGTAAAGTAAACTCATTAACTTAACATCCTTACACTTATTTTTTGTTCATTAATCATAAAAATATCAAAAATTACACAAGGATAACAGATATGACAACCAATTATCGAAAGAAAATTATGTTAAGTTATGAAGTGGACTTAACAGAACAGGAATTTTTCTCAATTCCCTACCCGCCCGCCCAGCATTGCTCGACGTGATTTGTCTCGCAATGTAGATTTTAAATTGAGAAAAATGTTATATATCCTATGATTTCACCAAAGCCACAGAACAAAACATTTTAATAACCTCATATTTACCCTGAATTATGTACAATTTAGAATTAGAGAAAATTGCAAGAGAAATAAAAGACAAAAAAGCAAAAATTGTTTTGATTCAGTTACCTGATGGTTTGAAACCGCAGGCAGAGAAAATAGTGGAATATTTAGAAAAAAATACAAAGGCAGAAGTTTTAATTTGGTTTGAGAGTTGTTTCGGAGCTTGCGATTTGCCTTCCACTTTTGGACTAAAAATTGATTTGGTAGTTCAATTCGGACATAATAAATTTATTAAGACAGCAAGGTGGGATAAATGATGGAATATAGAAATTTAAGATTAATATCAAGTGAAGAAATCATGAGACAGTTTAAGCAACTTGAAAGTTATGAAGAATTTGCACAGGGAACTATAGCTAAAGATGAAGATGGAAGAGATGTTTTATTTAGATTAGATAAGAGAAATTTTCTTTGTTTGCTTATTGATTCTTCCAGATTGCTTGGACAAATTGAGGGATATATTTTGAATTTTGGTGAAGATTATCATATGGGTGAGTTAAGAGATGAGTTGAGAGAAAATATAGAGGAAAATTATGGCATATTATTAAATTATCTAAGCAGGGATTTATCTAAATCAAAATGACAAAAACAATTTTTATAGATGTAAAATATGAAGGAGAGATTAAATTTTCTGAAGAGCTTTTAGATTATTTGAAAAAGGAAAATATAAAAAAAATTGCGTTGTTTGCTTCTCTGCAATTTATAAATCTGGCAAGTGTTGAGAGACAACTTAAAGAATCAAAAATTGCAGTTTTGAAAACAAGGGCCTCACATGCTTGTAAAGATGCGCAAATTTTAGGCTGTAATTGCTATAAAGAAAATTTTGGAAAAGATATTTTCGAAAGTGATTTGATAATTTATGTTGGTGATGGGCTTTTTCATCCAAAGGCGCTCCTGCTTTCGCAAGTTGGGCATGAAAATTTTAAGAGGGTTTTATGTTTTAATCCTGTAAATGGAAAAATTAAAATCTTGGGGAGGGAAGATATTGAACCGCAGGTTAAAAGGATGAAAAGGAATCTTCGAATGTTTGTTTCTGCGAGGAAAATTGGTATTTTAGTTTCTTTGAAATCTGGGCAGGAGCATTTTAATGGAGGGTTGAAGTTGAAGAAAAAACTGGAGAAAGAGGGTAAAAAGTGTTTTATTTTTATTGATAATGATTTTGATTTTTCTAATTTGGATAATTTTAATTTTGTTGAGGCGTGGGTGAATACTGCCTGTCCGCGGATTGGGACTGATGATGTTTTAAATATTGAAAAAGTAATAATTAATTTAGCAGATGCGCAAGATCCTGTCAAAACGCTGGAGAGGTTTAGATAAATTCATATTCTACAAATTTCGCCAAAAATTCAAACTCGCCCTAAACTATGCTTGGCTCCGCACGCCAAGCAATGAACAAACAAAAACCCGCCTTCTTTTACAATCTCGGTGTCAGGTTTTTTGCACTCAAGGCAAACCACATACTTGGCAATATACAGCTGGATTTTCTCATTAATAATCTCCTTTGAAAGTTTTCGATTTATCACAAGTTTATCTCCTTCAATTTTTGAATAAGACGCTAATTCTTTTGAGAGAAATTTGCTTAGGTGCTCCTGTTTTCTTCTAAGAGCAGAACAGATTTGCGCAAAATTCAGAATCGTTGTTTTATTTCCAGAGATTGAAATATCTGCCTGAGGAATTTCCCATCTATCAAAATCCTTATTTGCTTCAATTGGTTTTATTTTCTCATACGCTTCTTCTAATAATTGTTCATATTCCATAATTTTATTTATTTTGATGGTTTAAAAAACTGTTGTTTTTGTTTTATTTCTGATAATTATTTTACTTACTGGAATTGTCTAAATGAAATTCTAAAGAAAAGAAATTTATGTAATTAATATTAAATTACTTACTCATATCTCTCAACTTTTTCAAGGTGTCGTCGAATTCTTTGTCTTTTGAAGTTTTTTGAGGTTGTCGGCGAACGGGCATTCTTCGCGCAGGGACAGGTCTTGCTCTTGGACGCGGACCAGGAGGAAAATGCACAGGGCGCGTTCTCTGAACTGGAGGACCTTTTTTAAATTTAGTTTTTATTTTAAATAAAAATAGTTTTATCTTGTTTCTGAAAATAACTATTAAAACAATTAATAAAATTACAATTACAATGAGAATAATTATCCAAAGTCTTGATTTTGTAACAGGTTTATCAGGAGTTATTGTTTCTTCTCCACAACAAACTAAAATTGAGTAGCAATCATAAGGAAGTTTTTCTTCGTCTTCAAAGCAACTGTTATGGCAACTGTATCCTTGTTTTTCGCACTCTGATTCTTCTGGAAATTCTTCTATAATACATTCCCCTATTTCGCAGCAAATTCCAGAACCTGAAAAATCATAAATTTCATATTCATAAGGGCAGGTTTCATCATATTCACAGATTTCGCCGCCTGCTTCTTCGCATGTTTGAACTGGAGATTCATAATCTTCTGTACAGCAAACATCAAAAGAGTATGTGCACTCATAATTTGTTAATATTTCTCCACCTGCTTCATTGCAGTCTTGAAGGCAATAATAACCACTATCTTCACAGTAATCAATCACATCAGAGTCGACGCAATATCCTTCGATGCATTCCTGCCCTTCTAAACAGTCAGAGTTATCTTCGCAGTCAACCAAAGGTTCGTCTCCAGGACTTTCAATTAAAGGCCAGCCAGCATACAACAAAAACCCTGTGTCTTCTAAATTATTCCAGCAACTATCTGTGTTTTGTGTGTTTCCATTTAGCAAATAAGATTTTGCAGTTTCTATTTGGGAGTATTCCTGGTTTTGCAAAGCCAAAAGTCCGAGGGCAGTGTCATAAAATCTATCTCCTCCAGCACTCCAATATTCTCCTTTGAATCGTGTTGATAAAATGGGGTTTAGATAATCATCAGCTCTTGTTAAAATATAAAGAAAAGATTCAGGGAAAAATCCTGAGTTTTCTGCAGCTGCTGCCTCGAGATAAGGAAGATATTTTGAAGTTTCGTGGCCTTTGAAATCCAAAACAAGAGCTGCCCACAAACTGCTTTCGTAGTCACACACAGTTCCTTTTTTGAAACATTGGTAACTTACTCCTTCTGTTGTTTGGCCATTTGCAGATTCTGAGTGAATGTTTCGTGATACATGAATTGTTGATGAATCAGGAGTTTTATATAATAAGGTTGTCTTGAAATCTTTGTTGCAGGAAATTTGGTAGTTGTAATTTAAGCAGGAAGAGTCGGGGCTGATTTGAAGCCAGTAAGAATCCTGTGCCAGAGATAAACAGCTGCCGGCGTTTGAGGTTATTTTTTTGTTTTCTAAAATTTCTATGTCATAGTTTCCAGCGTTGTATGAAATTGTGCATTCTGTTGCCTGGTCTGCTTCGATTTGCAAAAACCAGATTAATTCTGAAGCTGTTTTCGTTTGATTAAGAAGCCAGTTTTCTACATTTGTTGTGTCTTTGTTTAATCTATCTAATGCAAGTAAAGCTAATGAGCTTTCTTTTGGATTGCAGTTTGATTTTGGCCAGCACTCTTGAAGTTCATTTATTTGATTAGAATTTTCCAAGAAAGATGATTCACAGTTTTTGTAGGAACCTAAAGCGAGAATTGCAAATGCCTGCTGTTCAGAGGTTAGTGCAGAGCAGTCTTCCTGAACTTTGTCCCTGATGCATTCATAAGCATTTTCAAGATTCTCGGTTTCGTTTGTAGCAGAAACTATTGAGATAAAAAAAACTAAACATACAACTAATGCAAATAAACCTCTTTTCATTGCTCCTAAGAGGAAGAAGGAGTTTAAAAAGTTTGTTGAAATTATTTTTTCTTGGTTGAATTTTTTCTCTGCATCAAAGATTTTCGTATTACATAATTAACAGGATTTTTTACTTTTTCAGATAGAAAATCAGATTCGTAGATTCCAAGTTCTTTGTAAATTGGATTTGTGAAATTTGGTGGCAGGACAGGTTTATTGTGTGAGTGCCATTTTAACTGCGCTTCAATATAGCCCTTTTTCAAAGGTGGTTTGTTTAGTTTATTCCAAGAAACAAGTTTTTCTTCGAGTTCTTCAATTGAAAGTCCGAGAGACCTAAAAAAATTAATTAAAATAAATAGCGAGCGTTTTTTGCCGTCAACCATTCCCTCAAGAATCTTTTGAATTACTGGGGGGAAATTTTCTTCTTTGATGTTTTCTATGCTTGGAAGTTCGAAATCTTTTTTTCCACCTTCATAAGAAAATTCCCCATATTTTATTTTTATTTTTGGTTTTTCAAGTTCCTGAGATTTATCAAAATCAATTGCCTGCAACAAAAGATTTTTTGCCTCGTCTTTTTCAGTATTTGGAATGAAGTTTAGGACTTTTACATTTAAGGGGGCTGCATCTTTCATGCTGAAATTTTCTAACTTTTCTTTTTCTATGACAACACTTGCAAGAGCTGTTTTTTCGTGGAGAGAATAGGGCATTCTAAATAAATGTCTTGAAGAAACGAGCAAAACATCCAAGCCAAGGATTTTGAAAATGTCTGTTGAGATAATTCCTTCATTGAAATTGCCTGGATTTTCTATAGAGTTTATGTTGCAATGACTGCAGAAATAAAATTGTTTTTTTTCTATTTGTTTTAAAATTGATTTGCATACAGGGCATTTTTTTTCTTTGTAGTTTTCGTTGGAAGTTTTGAATGTTTCTATGTAAGGAGGAGCACATGAAGGACAAGTTAAATTAATTTCATAATTTTTAGATGCAAGATTATTGCAGGTCTCGCATTTTATTCCTGTAAATCCTTCCTGTTCTTTGAAATCTTTCAGAGAATCTTTTATTGATTGTTCAAGAATTGGGCGGGAGAGATATTTTAGATAGTTGACAACTGCTTTTGGCCATTCAGGGAACATTGAGCTTGTTTTTATTTCTGAAATTTCCTTAGGAAATGCTTTCCATGGGATGATGATATGGAATCCCTTGCTTCCAGAATATTTGATTCCCATATTTTTCACTCCTTTGTATTCCATTGCTTTGATAATTGCCTGTGCTGCTTTTTTGCTGTAATAAAACCACGGACAATCAATGTCAATTATCAAATCCCAGCCAGTCCTTAATTCATTTAATTGTTCTTTTGACATTTCAGTTGAAAGTTCCATTGGTTCGCTCCAGAGTTCTTCGCTGCAATGAAAACTTGTTGCTCCTCTTTTTATTAAAGAAGTTATGTCTGAAGGATACTGCAGAGAATCTGGACGTTTTCCAAATCCCTGAAAATATCTCGGGGAAATTTCTCTATTTTTTGAAAATTTGAAAATCGCATCTATTATGTCTTTTCTTGAATAATATAAAGGAGAGATTTTTCTTATTCTCTTTTCTTTGATTTCAGGTTCCGAATCCATAATAATTCTAAAATTACAAACATTAAATATGTTTAGCAACCACATCACAACAAAACTTAAAAGCTCGAACACTTTTAAAATAATATGAAAGCTAAATTAGAAAATCCGAAGTTTTTTTCAGATGTGATATCTATAATTTCTGAGTTGGTCACAGAGGTAAAGCTGAAGTTTAATGACGAGGGGCTGAGTATTATTGCTGTTGACCCTGCGAATGTTGCGCTTGTTTTATTTAAACTGCCAAAAACCGCATTTTCAGATTATGAAGCATCAAATGAAACTTTGGGAATTAATTTAGATAATTTCAAGGCTATTCTTCGCCGGGCAAAATCAAGCAGCAATCTTGTTATGGAAAGTAGGGAGAATGTTTTAAACCTTGAAATTACTGACAGGGTAAAGAGGAATTTTTCTCTTGCATTAATTGAAATTGATGCAGAGGACAAGGATATGCCTCCGCTGGAATTTTTGTCACAGATACAGATAAATCCTCTGGATTTTGTTGATGCGATTGAAGATTGTTTGATTGTTGCTGACTCATGCACTTTTTCTGCAGAGCCGGAAAAATTTGTTGTTGAAGCATCAGGATTAAATTCTGCAAGGGCAGAGTTTTCAAGCGACGAGATAAAAATAATTTCAGGAACTTCAAAATCGCGGTATAGTTTAGAATATTTGCAGAAGTTTTTGAAAGCCAGCAAGTTGAGTGATAAAATTTATTTAAATTTTTCTTCAGACCACCCGCTAAAATTAGAATTTAAAACAGATGATTTTATTCTTGCTTTTGTTCTTGCGCCGAGAGTTGAGAATGAGGATTAACTCACCACAAATATCTATAATTTGCAGGAGAATGATGGTCTGTTCTGTGAGGGAAATAGATTTCACGTCTTTTAGGAGTTAATTCCATTCTGAAAATAACAAAATTTTCAGAATTGTCAAAATACATTCCCCTCGGATTTGATGAATTTGTTACACATCCTGTGAAAAGTGAAGCAAGTGCTGTTCCAAAAATCAAGACTCCAAGAGTTTTATTTTTCATACCCTCCTTAAGATTTTAATGTTTAAATAATTTTTTAATGTAGAAAAGTTTAAAAACATCTTTGAGTATTCATGACAATAAACATATTAGTTATCCTATAAGATAAGATATGTAAAATAATATGGATATTCATAGTAAAATAAAAGAGTTTGTGAAAAAAGAAAGGGTTGTAACTAGTTCTGAGATTGCAAAACATTTTAGGATTTCCTGGAATACTGCAGATAAATATCTATTAGAATTAGTTGTCGAGGGAAAAGCAGAAAGAATAAAAAAATTGGGGGTGAATTTATGGTTGGTAAAATAAATAAAAAAGGACAAATCGCGATTTTTGTAATTGTGGGAATTTTAATAGTTGCTGCAGTTATTTTGTTGTTTTTTTTGTATAATCGGGTTCTTGTTCCAGACCCTGTAATTGATCCTGGTGAAGACCCTGAAGGATTTATTGAGCAGTGTGTTAATGAATATGTTGAAACAGCTGTTGAAAAGATTATTGAAAATGGGGGATATATTCGAGCTTCAGAGTTGTCAAGGAATTTTTCCTATCCGAGTGGCTATCATTTGCAGGGGACATATTTGAATGTGCCTTATCTTTGCTTTACGCCTAGGAATTATGCAAGATGTAATACTATTGAGCCACTTTTTGACAAACATTTAGAAGATGAAATTTATGGATTTATTGATGAGAGAATTAAAGATTGTTTTGATGATTTTGAAAATATTTTAGAGGAACAGCATTATTCTGTTGATTTTTCTCCTGAATTGAACTCGAGTGTTGAGATTGTTCCTGGGAAGGTAAGGACTTTTATGGAAAAGGAAATTCATATCAGAAAATCTGGCAGGCGGTTAGAGTTTGATATTTTTGAAGCAGAATTTGAAAGTTCGATTTATGATTTGGCAATTTTGATTCAGGAAATTTTGAGGCAGGAATCTATTTACTGCAATTCAGAATATCTTAATTTAATGAGAGCAAATACCTGGGCAGATATTGACAAATTCAATACCGGAAATGATAATAAAATTTATACAATTAAAGATTTGAGAGATGGAAGGGAAATTAGATTTGCAGTAAGAGGGTGTGTGTTAAATACTCCAAGGTAAAATGATAGAAATAAATTTAATAATAAAAAAGAAAAATGCTACGATTAATGTAGCATCAAGAGCAATGCATATCTTCACCGGATATAATATATTTAATTTCACTAACTATATAAATTTTTTGGTTAGAGGTGTAGAAAGTGCCTCGGTAGCATTAAGGGTAATGCACTCGCCTGATGCGCGAGACCTTCACCGGTGTCCGGGTTCGAGTCCCGGCCGAGGCGCCTACAAATCTCTCGAATTTCAATAAAATGGCAGAAATGAAAAATAAAAATTTGGAAAAGAAAATAGGGTCGCTGTTTGAAATTGGGATTTTGGTTTTGGGGATTTTTGCATTTGCTTTTATTGTTGGAGATTTTGAAATGGTGGGAGCATTAGGAACATCTGAAGAAGAATTAGGATGTTGTTTTGATGGGGATGAGGGGCTTTGCGACCCAAATGTTGTTGAGGAAAATTGTCAAGTAGCAGGAGGAAGTTGGTTTGATGATCCGCTGTGTCAGGTTGGTGCGTGCAGAATTGGCTGCTGTTCATTAGGATTAAATACGCAATTTGTCACGCAGAGAAGATGCGAGAAATTATCAGAACTTTTCGGAACTCCTGGAAACTGGGACCCTTCAATAGAAGATGACTTGGAGTGCATGGCAGTTGTTGATTCAGGAGAAATAGGAGCGTGTGTTATTCCAATTCCATATGAAGAAACAAACAATTGCAAGTTCACGACAAAAACCGAATGTTTGAGTATAACAAATGATTTACAATATTTTCATGAAGGTTATTTATGTTCTAATGAAGAATTAAATACTATTTGTGAAAAACAAAAATCAGCAGGTTGTATTGAAGGTGAGGAAGAAATCTATTGGTTTGACAGTTGCGGAAATAGAGAGAATATTTATTCTTCAAATAAATTAAACTCGTGGAATGAGGGAAAAGTTTTGTCAAAGCAGGACTCATGCAATCCTAATTCAGCAAATTCGCGTTCATCAAGCTGTGGAAATTGCAATTATGAGTTAGGAAGTATTTGCAGAGAGTTTGGAGCAGGAGACAAAGGAAATATGGAAGGTTTCACTTGCAGAGATTTGAATTGTGATGATGCGCCAGGACATGCAGGAAGAAAAAAAGACAGGATAAATGGAGAGTCATGGTGTGTTTACGACGGGCAAATAGGAAACTTAGGAATTGGAAGTATAGGTGCTTTGAGTGTTGACCCTGTTGGAAGCAGGCATTTTAGATATGCTTGTGTTAATGGAGAGGTGAAAGTAGAACCTTGCGCAGATTACAGAAAGGAAATTTGTGTCGAGGATGAAAAAGAAGTTGAAGGGATTAGGAAAATTAATAATGCAATGTGTAGAGTAAATACTTGGGAGCAGTGTGTTGCTGCGAATTCTGGAGGTGATTGCGGGCCAGGATGCATGGCAAAATGTGCATTAAATCCTGATTGCAGTATTCAACCAATTTTTGTTGATAGTGAATTTAAATTTAATATGTGTGTTCCAAAATATCCTCCTGGTTTTGATTTAGAAAGTACAAGTGGCTTGGTAGGAGTTGCAGGAGGAATTGCAGGAGATGCATTGGGAGATTTAGGAGTGTTAGGGGAATTTGGAGATATTGCAGGAGGGCTTGGAGGGTTTGGTGGTGGAACAAGCGCAAACAATGTTTGTGGGTTGGCTTCAAAAACTTGTAGTGTTATGTTTGTAAAAAAATGTCCTGGAGGATGGACATGTGTTGAAAATTGCAATTGTATGAATGCAGGATTTACAGCGCAGATGAATAATTTGTGTGCGAGTTTAGGAGATTGCGGAGCTTATATTAATTATGTTGGAAAGCCGACATTTTTCGGGGCGAGTGTTTCAAAAAAAGGTTCGCATGGGCATCGTCCTCCTCCGCCTGCATTTTTTGCTCCTTTGTATGCTGTTCTTGCAATTGCAGTTAGAGGACAGCATGCAAAACCAGGAGGATATGATAGTGTGGAGTCAATTTTAAGTTTACCTTTAGGAATGGCAGATTCTTTTTTATCAGGTTATGCAAGTTTTGGGGATTTTGAGGAGGGGAGTCAGTTAGGGAATATGTTTGGGGATCAGTTGGGGAGTACTTTAACTGGTGCAGGAATTGGGGCAGGAGTTGGGGCAGTTGGAGGGATACTTGCCGGAGGAGCAGGATTATTTGGAGCAGGAGCAACTTATTCAGGACTTTCTATTGGCGGAATTTTCATAGGTGCAACTCCCTTGGGTTTTGCTGTACTTGGAGCAGTTATTGTTATGGGAGCAATGTATGCAATGGGGTGCGGGAAAACAGAAATTGTAGAAATCTCTTTTGACTGCAAAACTTGGCAGCGGCCGTTTATGGGAAACTGCAAAAAGTGCAATGAAAATCCTATGAAGCCATGTTCAAAATATCGCTGTGAAAGTTTAGGAATGAATTGTGGAATGATAAATGAGGGAACTGAATATGGAGTTTGCGCAAGTATCAACAATGAGGACAACATTCCAACAATAAGTCCTTGGGAAGAAATTTTAAACAGGAGTTTGTTTAGATATCAATCTGAAACTACAAATGGTTTTGAAGTCAGAGATAGTAACGGAAACTGCATTCAGGCATTTACTCCTTTAATATTTGGAGTTGAAACAGATGTCTACGCCCAATGCAGAATTTCACAGGAACGAGATTTTGAAGAAAGTGATTGGAGTTATTTTTTTGAGAGAAATGTTCTTACAAAAAATCACACCTACGCAACTTATCTTCCAAGTGCTGAGAGTTTAATTGCATCTCAAGTAAGCACACCTGAAGAATTTGAGGAATTGATGGAGGCAGAAATAACTGAGGAAAATGCAGAGGACATGGGGATTTTTGATGATGATATCGAGCAGCATATTGGAGACACAATTCATGAATATTTGCTTGACCAAGTTGGGGAGTTGAATTTTTATGTGAAGTGCGCGAATATAAATGGTATTGAAAATGATCATGATTATCAAATTAATTTTTGTGTTGCTCCGGGGCCTGACAGAACTGCTCCTGTTGTAACTCTAACGATGCCTGCAGATGGTGCGATTCTTCCTGTAAATGCAACAGAACAGGAGACAATTATTTTTGTAAATGAACCTGCAGAGTGCAAATGGGATGTTATAAGACCGATAACAGGAGACATGTTAGAAGCATATAGATATTTAGAAAATGAAATGGAGTGTGAGACAAATGTTAATTCAGGAACAATATTAGGTTATTCATGCTCTGCAAATTTGCCTGTTGAAGAAAATGAAAATAGCTATTATATTTTATGCAGGGACCAGCCTTGGTTAGGGGAAAATAGTTCGAGAAATATTGGGGCAGAGTTAGGAGGAGTTTACGAATATAATTTGAAAAAGAGTGAGTTTGAATTGAAGATAGATTCAATTGAACCTAATGAAACTATTACTCGAGGAACAGAGCCGATTAGTGTTGAGTTGAGGGTTGAAACTTCTGGCGGAGTTGACAATGGTAATGCGAGCTGTTCATATGAATTTAAAGAGCAGGGATTTTCAGACAGATTTTCAGAAACTTGGGACAATAATCATCGGCATATTTTAGCAAGCATGACAAAAGGAGATTATGAATTTGAGGTTAAATGCAATGATGCTGTGGGGAATTTCGCAGAAAAAGAAAGTTCATTTAGTTTAGAATTAGACGAAATTGGGCCTGAGGTGACAAGGGTTTATCATGATTCTGGGAATTTAGTTGTTGTTACAAATGAAGATTCAAGATGTTATTTTAATACAGATTCAAGATGGGGGTGCAATTTTAATTTGCAAAACGCGAATTTGATGAATGGAGAAAATTCGAAAATTCATACTACTATTTGGGAATCTGATGTTACACATTATATTATCTGTGAGGATAATTGGAGCAACAGATTTTCTGGATGCTCGATAATTGTTCAGCCAGATGATTCAATTGCATAGTCAAAATTTATAAATCAAGATATGTTAATAAGGTGAACAAGAAAATGAATAAAAAGGGGCAGATTGCAATTTTTATAATAATCGGAGTTGTAATTGTAGCTGTAGCTATCCTTATTATTTTAATAGCAACAGATGTTATTAATCTTCCAAATATTTTTACAGGTGGAGAATTTGATTTTAAAGATAATTTAGAAGCTTGCATTGAAGGAGAAAATATAAACATGAAGATTTCGCAGATTGCAAGGCAGGGAGGATATATGGAACCAAAAGATTATTTTTTGTATCAAGGAGTGAAGTTGGCTTATTTGTGCAAGTCATCTGTGGACTTTGAAACATGCTATATTCAAAACCCTCTTTTAATTCAACATGTTGAAAGTGAGATTGAAATGGAAATAAAACCTAATGTGCAGGGTTGTTTTGAAGATGCAAAAGAAGAGGCAGAAAAAAGAGGATATAATGTTGAGTCGCGGGGATTTGATTATTCCATTGATTTAGCTTATGGAAATTTGATAGTTGATATTGATACTGGTTTGACAATTTCAAAAGAGGATGACAGGAGGGTGTTTGATGGATTTGAAATTAGAAAAGAAAGTAAATTGTATGAATTGATAATGTTGTCAACTTCAATATTAAATTATGAGGCAAGGTATGGAGATACAGATGTTGATGTTTACATGCTATTGTATCCTGAGATGAGAATACAAAAATTAAAACAGGGAGATGGAACGACTTTGTATTTTGTTTCAGACAGAAATATAGAAGAGGAATTTAATTTTGCTTCGAAAAGTTTGGTGTTTCCGCCAGGATATGGGTTGAGGTAAAATGAGAACATATAAAAATAAAAACCAAGAAAGTGTAAGAGGAAAAATGACAAAGAGGGAAAAAATAGCTGCAGGAATTTTGCTTGTGATAATTTGTTTAGTAGTTTTAGGAGTGTTTGTTTCTGCGCAGGAAGTGAGTTTTTGCTGTGAGAAAACCCTGACAGGAGCTTATTGCCAAAATGAGCCAGAGGAAAATTGCGATGCAAATTTTAAAGTAAGCCCTACTTCATGCGAGGCAACAAGTTATTGTAAAAAGGGATGTTGTTATGACAGCGACGAAGGAATTTGCATGGAAAATACGCCTGAAGAAGCATGTTCAGCTGCAAACGGCTCATGGGAGGAAAACGCAAACTGCCAGATTCCTCGATGTAATATGGGCTGTTGTTTACTTGGAACAGAAGCAGCTTATGTAACTTTGCAAAGATGCAAGAAACTTTCTGGAATTTATGGGTTGCAGACAAATTTCAGGACAGATGTAGCTGATGAACTTTCATGTATTGCTCTTGCAACTTCGCAGGATTTTGGGGCATGCGTATTTGAATCAGAATTTGTGAAAACCTGCAGATTTGGAACACGAGATGAGTGTGATTCTGCAGAACTTGGTGAGCAAGTTTCAGATCAGGAATCAATAAGATTTTATAAAGATTATTTGTGCACCGCAGAAGAGCTGGAGACAGATTGTGCAAAAACACAGGAAACAAGATGTGAAAATGGCCGGGTTTATTTTGTTGATACTTGCGGAAATAGGGCGAATATTTATGACGCAAGTAAATTAAATAGTGCAGCTTATTGGACAAAGATAAAACATCCAGAGGAAAGTTGTCATGGTTCACCAAGAGGTTGTGGTAATTGTGAATATCTTGGGCAGGGGACAATTTGCGCAGAAGCTCTCCGAGGACAAAAACCAGCTTATGGAGATTATATTTGCCAGGATGTAAATTGCTATGATACTTCAAATGGCGAGGACTACAAAAACGGCGAGTCGTGGTGCTACTATGACAATGGAAATCAAAATGCAGATTCTGTTGGTTCAAGGCATTACAGACATATTTGTTATATGGGTGAGGAAATTGTTGAACCATGCGGGGATTTTAGGAACGAGGTTTGTGTTGAAGATGCAATTGAAACAGAGGGAGAGGATTTTTCTCAGGCAGGATGTATTGTGAATCGGTGGCAGGATTGTATTTTGCAGAATAAGACAAGAGATTGTTTGAACCGCTATCAAAGAGATTGCATCTGGTTGCCGATTGATGAAAAAGGAAGAGTTGACAATGCAATTAGAAATATGCTGGATATTGACACTGTAAAAGCAGAGTTGTTTAATGTGCAGATTGAAGACCAGGAATCTTATGGAAAGTGTGTTCCGAAAGTTGCACCGGGTTTGGATTTCTGGAGTGAAAATGCGCAGGATGTTTGCATGGCAGGAACGCAGACATGTATTGTAAAATATGAAAAGCGAGCAATTGGAGGAGAAAAAAAATGCGTAGAAAACTGCTTCTGCGACCCGGATAATCCTGAATCAAAGAAAACTGCATTAGCTGCAATGTTTTATTGTTCGTCTTTGGGAGACTGCGGTCCAGGGGCAAATTATGTCGGAAAATTTGTAAATGAGGGTTATGAAATAAAAATTAAAGGGGGAAAAGAAACTCAAGTTGGCGATGAAAGAGAAGAAGCACCGCAATCACAAAGCCAGGAATTTGGGGGGGCGCAGCAAACTGGAGAGGAAACTTTCAGAGGTTCGCAGCCTGCAGGAAATGTTGTTCAAGGAATGATAATCAAAGCTTACAACTTTGCTAAGGGGAGTTAAAATGTTAGAAAAAATATTTACATCAAAAAACAGAATAAAAATAATGAAATATTTATTTTTTGAAAGCAAGGAAACTCATATTAGAGAAATTTCTAATCAATTAAAAATTTCTTCAAGTGCTGTGAAGAGAGAGATTGATAATCTTGAGAGTGTTGGTGTGATAGAAAAAGAGGGAAATAAAATAAAATTAAATAGAAAGAACAACATTGTTGATGAGTTAAAAAGTATTTTTGTTAAAACAGATTATATTGTTTACTCTCTAGAAGATTTACTGAAGAAAAATAAAAAAATAGAATTTGCGCTGGTTTTTGGGAGTTTTTCCCGGGGAGATTACCATACAGAAAGTGATATTGATGTTTTAATTATTGGAAATGTAAAGTTGTCTGAAACTTTTAAGTTATTCAAACCATTAGAAGAAGAAACAGGAAGAGAAATTAATCCAGTTGTTTGGTCAATTAAAAGTATCCAAAAAAAGAAAGATAATAGGTTGATGAATGAAATTTTTGCTGGAAAAGTAATCATGATAAAGGGAGAGGAAGATGAACTTCGGAAAATTGTTAAGGGATAGGAAAATAAAAAAGCTCTTGATAAAACAAGAACCTGACTTTAGTTTGGCAGAGAGAGATTTAAGGACTGCAAAAAATATTTTAGAAGAGGGAGATTATGATTGGACATATTCTATTGCATATAATGCTGTGTTGCAAAGTGCAAGAACATTGATGTTTAGTTTAGGATTTAAGCCAGTAGGGAGCGAACAACACAAATCAGTTTTTGAGTTTTTGCGAGAAACAAAACTTAATAAAGAATTGATTAATTTTTTTGATAAAGTAAGAAAAAAGAGAAATATAGTAGTTTATAGAGAAGTAAATATTATTGAGAAGTGTGATGTTAAAGAAGTGATTAAGAAAGCAGAGAAGTTTGTTCAAGAAATTAGAACATTTGTTCAAAAAAATAGAACAGGAGAAGATGATTAAATGAAAAAAGAAAACTTGAAAAAGAGTGAATGTTTGTTTGTAGTTGTGAATTTGATTTTGTCAATTGTTGCAATTAGTTTTTTGATTGGACTGGAGGTTGAAGTTGTTAGTGCTGAAGTAGGGGACTTCACTCCTGCAGGACAGTTTAATACTGAATCTATGACAGATGAAGAAGCCAGTCAATTATGGAATAAACACTTACAAGATGAAATAAAGAAAAATCCAACTGTTAGCAATACCCCTGTTGATCCATCTGTAACTGTCAAAGATTTACCCGACCCTGGTTTTGGAACTGAAACAACTACTGAAACTGGGGAAAGAGGACTATTTTCTATATTCGCAAAACCCAAAAGAATCGGCGGCGGAATATTGCAAGGACTAAGCTGGGCAACAACAGCCTATATGGTAGTTGGACTTGTAGGTGGTTGGTTAGGATTAGAAGAACCTTTGACAAATAGTTTGCAATGGGGAGTTTCTTCAGGATTGTTTACTGCTGGTGTTTTAAGAAGTGAAGCGATTAAAGGATTTTTTGGAAGCCACGCATTCCTCACAGGAGCAGTTGTCGGAGTAGTTGTCTTCGCCTTAACATACAAAGAAGTAGAATATAAAACAATAACTTTCGATTGTCAACCTTGGGAAGCTCCAATAGGTGGAAGTGATTGTGAAAAGTGCAATGATGAGTTACATGCGTGCTCGGAGTATAGGTGCAAGAGTTTAGGGCAGGGATGTGGGATTTTAAATGAGGGGACTGAAAGTGAAATGTGCGCGGATTTATATGAGGGAAATGTGAAATCTCCTGGGATTCGGCCTTGGGAAGATGTTCTTACAGATGGTTATGATTACAAGCCGATGTCTCAGAGGCCTTTGTCGCGGGGAGCGCAAATTATAAGGCAGGGAATTACAGGAAGATGTATTGAGGCATTTACGCCAATTGAATTTGGAATTCAGACAAATATGCCGGCACAATGCAAAATTGATATTGTTCCTACAGTAGGGCATGGGGCTCAGGCATATGAACCAGCAGGATACGACGACATGGAATATTATTTTGGAGAGTCTTCGCTTTTTGCTTACAATCACACTCAGAGAATGAACCTTCCAAGTCCTGATGCAATTAATGATTTTGCTGATTCAACAAATCAAACAGAAACAGGTGGTCTGGAAATTGAAAATGACGGAAGATATGAGTTATATATTAGATGTGTTAGTCCAAACGGTTACTACAATGCAGAACCTTATGTTATGAAGTTTTGTGTTGACAAAGGCCCAGATGCAACAGCTCCAATAATTGAAGAATTTAGTATTGCAGACAACTCGCCAGTGCAGTATGAAGTTGATGAAGTTCCAATAGTTGTTTACACAAACGAACCTGCAAATTGCAGATGGACAAGAGACAATGATTTGAATTTTGATACAATGGAAAACATAATGGAGTGTGCAGATAATTTATGGGAGATGAATGCGAATATGTTATATACTTGTTCAGGAACTTTAACAGGGATAGTAGATAGAGAAGATAATGATTATTATTTTAGATGTGAGGACCAGCCATGGATGGACAAAGCAGATAGGAATAAAATGAGCCAGGGAAGAAAATTGACATTAAGAGGGACACAGCCATTAACTATTTTAGATGATTCATTAAAACCTAAAGAAGGTGAAGTAATAAGAGGTGCGACTACAACAGTTGAAGTGAATTTGGAGTTGGAAACACGGAATGGCGAAGATGACAAAGGCACATCTGTCTGTTATTATGGTCTAGACAACTCAAACTTTATTGAATTCCTAGAAACAAATTCTTTTGAACACAAACAATCGCAGTATCTTCCAGCAGGAACCTACACTTACTACATAAAATGTGTCGACCTTGGCGGAAACCAAGCAAGCACAAACACAACCTTCACAGTTTTTGTAGACACGCAGGCGCCTGAAGTTGTTCGAGTATTATTTAATGTAGATTCTTTGCAAATAATTACAAACGAGAACGCAGATTGTTTTTACTCTACAAATGATAATACAAAATGTGACTTTAATATTGGTGAAGATGCAATAGTAGAACAAATGATGCATGAATCTTCTGACAAATTAACAGAGCATTTTGCACCTTGGGAAGTTGATGAGGCATATTATATCAAATGTGTTGATGACAGCGGGAAGCAACCGCTGCCTACTGAGTGTAGCATGATTGTGAAGCCAGTTGAGATTGGGGAGTGAAAACGGGCTTTGGTGAAATCATAGGATATATAACATTTTTCTCAATTTAAAATCTACATTGCGTCTCAATTTAAAATCTACATTGCGAGACAAATCACGTCGAGCAATGCTGGGCGGGCGGGTAGGGAATTGAGAAAAATGTTCAAAAATTTAATGGTTTCACCAAAGCCTGAAAACGAAAGTTAATTAAAGTAAAAATTTCCCCTTCCCAAACTCCCAATTCAACATCCCTTCTTCAAAAATTATTTATCCTTCTAAGAAAGGAAACTATTTGGCATATTTATCCTTCTAAGAAAGGAAAGATTTAAATAACAAGAAACTCTAAAATATTATGAAAGAAATAATAAAAAAAATAATTTTGGAAAATCAGAAATTAAGATTAAATATTATAGATAGGGATTTCAAATTCCCTAAAACAAATAAGATAATTACCTTAGTGGGTCCGAGAAGAGTCGGTAAATCATTTTTGTTGTTTCAAAAAATGAAAGAATTGAACTCAGAAGAAATCCTTTATATTAATTTTGAAGATGAGAGAATCCTTCCAATGAAAACTGATGAATTAGATTTAATATTGCAATCGTATTTTGAATTATTCCCTGATAAAAAGCCAACTATATTTTTTGATGAAATACAAGAAATTAAAAACTGGGAAAAATTTGTTAGAAGAATTTATGATACAATTACAACGAATATTTATTTAACAGGCTCAAGTGCAAAATTAATGAGCAAGGAGATTGCCACAGAATTGAGAGGTCGTTCTTTGACATTTTATATTTATCCTTTATCATTCAAAGAATTCTTAAATTTCAAAGATATTGAAGAAGATTTGTATACTACTCAAGGTTCTTCCAGGACAAAGAAAGTATTTAGGGAGTATTTAAAATATGGGGGGTTTCCTGAAATAGTTTTTGAAGAATTAAAAATTGAAACATTGAAAAGTTATTTAGATTTGACAATTTACAAAGATTTAATAGATAGATACAACCTCCGCAATGTAAGTTTATTAAAGAACCTAATAAAATTCTTAATAACTAATACTGCTAAAGATTTTTCATTAAACTCTTATTATAGAATGGTAAAACAAATGTCTAAAATTTCTAAAGACGCATTATCTGATTATCTATCATATATTGAAGATATCGGACTCATTATATTTGTCCCAAAATATAGCTATTCACTAAAAGAACAACAAGTTAATCCTAAAAAAGCGTATGTTAATGATATTGGCTTTTTTTCTGCAAATTCTTTTGCTTTTTCAGAAAATTTAGGGTGGTTGCTTGAAACCATTGTGTTAATAGAACTAAAAAGAAGAGCACAAGATATGTTGGACATATATTACTTTCGTGAAAACGAAACAAAAATAGAATGTGATTTTATTATTCAAGATAGGAATAAAATAGTTAATGCGATACAAGTAACAAAAACATTAACTGAGAAAAATGAAGAACGAGAGATTAGGGGATTACTAAAAGCAATGGACAAGTTTAAATTAAGGAAAGGATTAATCCTGACACTTGATCAGGAAAAAGAAATTGTATCCAACAACAAAAAGATAAATGTTAAACCTATCTGGAAGTGGATGTTAGAGGGAGTGAAATAGAAAGATAATTGAATAATAAATGAATTTGTTGGTATTTATTGAAATTTTCTAAAAACTATAGAAAGGTTTATTTTTGAGATGATTTAATTTTTTTGGGTTCAAAGTTTTCAAACCATAAACGAAATTAGCACCATCAATATAAATAGAGATTCTTTTCATCATTTTAATAAATCCGGTATTACCGAGGTAATAGCAGGGAACACGCTTGCGGCATGTCCGAAGACTTAAGGCAATACCTGTTATCTTATATTATGGAAATCTTGCTATTATTTAAATTTTTCGCTGGTTCTAAATCCTTTAACTAAATCTTTTTCTGAAACTTTCCTTTCCTTCCCCGTCCCCATATCCCTCAAAGTAAATTTCCTGCTCTTAATTTCTTTTTCTCCAACAAAAACAACATAATCAAAACCTTTAGAATTTGCATATTCAAGTGCTTTTCCTGTTTTGCCAAAAAATCCCATACAAGAAATTTTATTTTCTCTCAACTTTTTAATCAAATCAATTGCTTCTTTATCTTGATTTATTGAAATAACTAAAATCTTTTTTTTCTTTTCATCAAGTTTTACAATTGTTGCTAATCTGTCTAAGCCGAATGAAACTCCTGTGCATTGGATGTTGTTAAACATGTAACTTCCGCCAGCGCAAATACTTTCTTTCATTCCTTTTGATTTAATTTCAAAGATATTTCCATTATAATAACTTAAACCTCTAGCTAAACTTGACGAGAAATTTATTTTTACATTGAAAAGTTTGCAGTATTTTTTTAGTTCTTGGATTTCTTTGAAACTGGCGAATTTTTTAAAATAGCTTTCTGGTTTTTTGAAAATTTTTAAAATCGCTCTGGCATTATATTTCTCCAAATTCTTTTTAACTTCTGATTCAGGAAGTTTGTCTAATTTGTCAATTTCTCTGATAACTTGTTTTTTGTCTTTGATTTTTTCTTTTTCTAAAATTTCGTTTAGCAATTTTCTGTTGTTTACATAGATTTCTGGTTTAAGATTTAATTCCTCAAAAATTGTTTTTACTAAAGACAAAATTTCAGCTTCTTCTTTTGTATTTGAACTGATGATGTCGGCGTCACATTGGGTGAATTGCCTCAAGCGATTTTTTTGCACAGGTTCGTCGCGGAAAACCGGGCCAATTTGATATCTTCTATAAGGCAGTTTCTGATTTTTCATCAGGCGCTTTAACTGAAATGTAAATTCGTATCTCAAAGCAAGATTTCTTTTTCCTCTGTCCTTTAATTTGAAAATGTCACTTACTGCTTCGTCTTTTTCATTATCAGATTTTACAAATTCTTCATATTCTACAATTGGAGTTTCAGCTGGTTCAAAGCCGAAGGTTTCGAAAGTTTCAACTAATACTTTTCTTATTTCTACTCTTTTTTGCGTAGATTTTCCTTGGAAATCCTTAAATCCTTTTACTGTTTGGTTTTTCATTTTACTCATTTCAAAAGCGGAAGGGGAGAGTCGAACGCCCGTCTCACGGAATTTGCGAGTTTGTTTAATAACAACTCACCACAACCGTGCGCTTTAACCACTAAGCTACAACCGCCATATTTAGATTAGAGAAGTGAGATATAAAAACATTACTAAAGTCACAACTAGAAGAATCTTTATTCTGTGTGATGGGGAAAACCCCAAATTTTAGTTGTCATGAAAAAATTAGATGTTGAGGGTTTAAAAATCTGTTGATGGGAATTTTTTGGAGAAATTTGGGAAGGGGAAGAGAAATAGAAATTGCTTCCGAATCTACCTTCGCGAGCAATTTGACGAGTGGTACAAAAGATTTGCAAGGAAAGAAAGGCGAGTCAGGTTGCGAGAAAGATTCTCCGCGGGAAAAATGCTAATGTATTGAACAATATTCACTACGATTTAGATTACATTCATTCAAAACTAAAGAAAACCAAATCTACAAATCTTAGTAAGAATTTTATGAATTTGATTATTTCCCTGGAATTTTTCCCGAACTCTGAGGGAAAAATTCAAAATCCGAGCCAAAGGTGAGCAATCTCACGAGTGGGAGTCACAAGGATTTAATTGGGCGAGCGAGATTGGGAGCAGAGCAATTTTCCCCTCACTCAAGCAACCATTTCCACAAAGGAATAAATTTTATTTTTTTATTATCTATTTTTTCCTCTTTTTCTAAATTTTTTGTTATTAATATTAATTCCCTGCATTTTTTATATTTATTTTTAAAATTCAACAAACCCTGAATTTCTCTTTTGTCAATCTCATCATTGTATGTAACCTTTATTGCATTTAGTGTATGGTCGCTGTTTTTAATTACGAAATCTACTTCTGACTTTTCTTTCCAATAATAAATATTTTTATTTCTTCTTCTTAATTCAACAAAAACAAGATTTTCAGCAAGTTTTCCATAATCTTTTGAAAACTTAAATGAAACAGCATTCCTCAATCCGTTGTCTATGCAATAAATTTTTGGAGCAACTGATTTTTGCTCTTTAAAAGAATATGAAAATTTGTTTAATATGAAAAATAAATAAGCTTCTTTAAAATAACTCAGATAATTTTTAATTGTATCGTATGACATATCTAAAGAATTTCTTGTGTTTCTTAGTGAAATCAAACTTGTAAAGTTTGTTATTAAAAATAGTGCAAGGTCTTCTGATTTTTGAGGATTTAAATTATATCTATCTATTATGTCTTTGTACAAAATATCGTCGAAATATTGTTTTAATATTTTCATTTGATATTCTTTTTGTTTTATTATTATTTCTGGAAAACCTCCGAGATACAGATATTCATTTAAATTTTTTAATATCAAAAATTTTGTTTTATTTTGTATTAATCCTTTTTTTATGCTGTTTTTGTTAACTTCAATATTTTTAAAAAAAAGATACTCTCTGAAACCTAAAGGAAATATTTCAAAAGTTAAGTTTCTTCCAGTAAGAAGAGTAGAATATTCTTTTTTTAGCAAATATGAACAAGAGCCTGAAATTATAAATTTGTCTTTTGTTTTTAAATCATATTTTTTTCGTATCCACGATTCCCATCCCTGTTTTTTATGAATTTCATCAAGAAAAATATATGTTTTTTCATCGGGGTTTATTTCTTGTTTGTAAGCTTCGTAAATCTCTTCTAGTGAGTCATTTGTTAATTTTTTGTCTTCTAAATTGATAAATAAAATCTGTTTAGAGGATATTCCTTTTTTGAACAGATTTTCAATCATTTGATACATCAAAGTGCTTTTTCCAGATCTCCTTATTCCAGTAATTATAATAATTTCTTTTATTTCAGTTGAATTTATAAGTGATTTGTATTCTGGCCTGGGCTTCCCTAAAAAATCTTTGATTATTTCTTTACTCTCCCACCAAGGATTCCATTCTGCTAGTTTTTGAATTTCCATTGTTACAGTATAACGTAACATATACTATATAAATGTTACGTTTGAACGTAACATTTTATTCTTCTCTTTTCAACTATTAACAAAAACATTTAATAACCTCTCAAACTATTTCCATATATGAAAAAAAGGGGGCAGTTTCAACTTTCATTTGGGATGATTTTTTCAATTATCTTAATTATAGTTTTCATTACGGTGGCGTTTTATGTTATTAATGTTTTTCTTGGAATTAGAGACAATGTTGAGACTGGCGCATTTATTAATGATTTAGATTTTGAAATAGAAAGAGTTTGGAAATCATCAGGCGGTGAGGAAAGAGTAGTTAATTTTAATCTAAGGGGAAGTGAGATAACTCACATCTGTTTTTACAACGCAATCCAAGAACAAAAAGGAAAATACAAAGAGCAATATGAAGATATAGCAAATAATGTTGATTATAGGGACAATTTTTATTTTTACCCTCGGAGATTTGCAGAAATTGACTCTGCAGAAATAGAACACATAAATTTAAACCTCCCAGAAAATCCTTATTGTATTGAAAATAAAGAGGGAGGATTTTCAATTGAAATTAAAAAAGACATTAGAGATGAGCTTGTGACAATTTCAAGAGCATAAAATGGATAAGAAAGGTTTTCAGATGAGTTTTGCGTGGATTTTTGCAATTGTTGCAGGAGCTGTTATTTTGTTTATTGCGATTTTTTTTGCAATTGGATTAATAAATACAGGAACTTATGAAATAAATACAAAAACTGCGCAGGCACTTTCAAATCTCCTCGACCCTCTGCAAACAGCTACAGAAGAAGCAAAAATTAACAATATTGAACTTGCAAAAGAAACAAAAATTTTCACTTCTTGCAGATTAACTGGAAAATTTGGAGAAAATAAATTGCAGGTTTCTGAAAAAATTGAGCTTCAAGGACAAGACTGGAGTGATTTGGGAGGGGAAATTCCTGCTTCAAAAAATCAGTATATTTTTGCAGAGGACCAAATCCAAGGGGAAAAACTTTATTATTTAATTATGCCATTTAAGATGCCTTACAAAACTGCAGACATTGTCATAATGCACACAAAACAATATTGCTTTGTTTCTCCTCCTGACGATATAGCAGATTTTGTCGAGGATTTATCTTATGAAGATGGTTCAAATATGAACATTACAGACGATGTTTCTGAGTGTGCGAGAGATAGTGTAAGTGTTTGTTTTGCTCACGGAAATTGTGATATTGTTGTTCAAAGTGCTTGCCAAGGAATTAGTTGCGAGGGTTATGAAAGGGGTTTTGTTTTGAAAAATGACGAGGAATTGTATTTTATTGATAATTTAATGTATGCTGCGATTTTCAGTTCACCGGGAAATTACCAGTGCGGTGTTGAAAGGTTGATGATGAGATTAAAGCATTTGAGTGAGATTTATCTTGAAAAAGCAAGATTTGTTTCTATTAAAGGATGTGGAACAGGATTGGCAGGAGATATTTCTTCTTTGATGGAAATGGCAGAAAATTTTAATGAGTTAGAAAATTTGAATCTTATCAAAATAAAAGCAGAAGAAATTAATGAAATAAATAGAGGTGCAGAATGTCGATTGTTTTAAATAAAGGACAACTGAAAATCCAGCAGATGGCGTTTATGCTAGTTGCAGTGACAGTTTTTTTCATTCTTGTTTTTTTGTTTTATGTTTCTGTCAAGACATTTAATTTACAGAACGATGTTTTGGAGCTTAGGAGGGAAAAGGCAGTGGGACTTGTTACAAAAATTGCTTCTACGCCAGAATTTAATTTTGAAGGGATTCCAAGAGGAATTGATATGGATAAGTTGATGGTTTTGAAAAATGCAAGAGAATATAAGGGGTTTTGGGGTGTTAAAGGAATTATTGTGAAGAAACTTTACCCTGTGAACAACGAAGTTGAATGTAATGAAGGAAATTATCCAAATTGCAATGTTATAAAATTGTTTACGAAAAAGAGCAATGCACCGATCGGTTCTTATGTTGCTTTGTGCAGAAAAGATAGTGTTTCAGGAGAAAGTTATGACAGATGTGAAATTGGATTTTTGATGATTGAAGTTGAGGAGGAATTAGAATGAGGAAAAAAGCGCAGGAAGAAATTGTGGGATTTGTGCTGATTGTTGTAATAGTTGCAGTAATTGCGGTGATTTTCCTTGGAATTTCATTGAGAAAATCAAATACAGATTCCATAGAAATAAATGAGGAGTTGAATAGTTTTTTATCTGCAGTTAGTTATTTTACTACAGATTGTGAAATTCCTGAAACGAAATTTCAGACAATCGGGGATTTAGTTGTAAAATGCTATGATAATGAACAGTGTGCTAATGGAGAATTAGTTTGTGAGGTGCTTGAAGAAACTTTGGAGGAGATTTTAGAAAGCAGCACTTATGTTGTTGGCGAGAACTCAAGAACACAATATTATAAATTAGAAATTTATTATGATGAAAATGTAGAGTTGATTAGTCCTGTTCAGGAAGGAGTTGGAGATTGTTCAGGTGCAAGGATTTACAATGAAAAAGAGTTTAGAGCAGCAGATAGACAAGAGATAATCATGCGGTTTGAAGTTTGTCAAAACTAAATTCTTATAATTATGTTTACTATTGTTGCTGTTAAAACTGGTTTATGGGTTATTCTGTTTCCGTGTTTTTCCTGAATTAAATCTATAAATCCGAATTTTTTTAATAAAAGCACATCTTGTCTTACTGTCTTAAAATCTTTTCCAAGAAATTTCGCCAAACTGTAAAGAGATGCTGGTTTTTTCATTTTTATTACATTCAATAGCCGGGCTTTTTCATTACTGAAGATTTGTCTAAGCAAAGAAAGGTCAGAATAATTGTAATCTTTTTTCTCTCCTTTAAATCTTCTAAAGACAGATGCAAAAGTTCCGCCTTTTTCATAAATATCAATTATTCTTGTTTTTTCTGCCATTATGTAAATTGTTCCTGCAATTTATATCTGAAAATGTTCCCTCATTTGATTATGTAAATTGTTCCTGCAATTTATATCTGAAAATGTTCCCTCATTTGATTATGTAAATTGTTCCTGCAATTTATATGTTGGAAAGTTTCTTTTTTTCATTTTCTCTTAAAGTTTTTTATCGTCGGTAAACGATATATGGTTTTTTTGCCATATGTATTTAACATATACTTTTAAGTTATATGTTTGAATAAAACATATATGTAACTAAAAGCCATATACCTTAATAAACCTTTCTATTTTCAATTTCAATAATGTGTCTATATTTTTAGTGATAACACAAGTTTTATAAAAGAAATCACAATTTCAAAGTAAATTTTAAAAATTAAAGCAAAAAATTTATAAAGGACTTAAAATTATATAAATTATTGAAAAGTTTGCCGACGACAGAGATGTGAATGTCAATTTTTGACACGCCGTTAAGTCGATAAGTAAAATACAATTGAAAGGAGGTAAAAAATATGAAATTTGATTTTAAAAAAATGACTTCTGTTTTAGCTAGCGCAGTTATGCTAGGTTCAACAATGGGATTTGCAGCAGCTGCAACAGCTGCAACTTATCCTGCTCCGTTTGTAGACGGAGGAGCATCTGATGTGGCAATTGTTGTAGGTTCTGTAGCAGCGAACTCAGATATGTTAGCAGCAATAGATATTAGTAGCAATTTAGCAACAGGACTTGCAGGTAGTGTAGTTACAACAACAGCCCCCCCAACAGGAGGCGATAGTGTTTTGTTTGAAAAATCATCTACTAAATTCCAATTAGGAAAAAGTTTATGGGATGTTGTAGCTACTTCGGTTACAGACACCAGTCCTGGAAATGGACTTCCAACACTTTTAGCAGATGGTAAATTTGAAGATGATGACCACGATGAATTTGAGTATAGTCAAAAAATAGATATGGCAAATTTAAATGTTACAATGTTTGAAAGTGGTGATTACAAAGAAGATGAACCTACAGTAGGAGTTAAAATTTCCAACAATGATTACATATTAAATTACTCCTTAGAATTTAGTACTGATCCTGAATGGGCTGATTTAGCAACTGCTACTCTACCACTTTTAGGCAAAGAGTATTATATTTTGAGTGCAACAAATTCTAGTCAAACAATGGAATTACTTGATGCTGCAGATAGTACATCATTAAATGATGGAGAAACAACTACTTTAACTGTTAATGGAAAAGTATATACTGTTGGTTTTTCATTTATTGGTAGTAGTGGTGTTAAATTAACTGTTGATTGTCAAGATAGTCCTACAGGATTATTGGCTGCAACTAAAACTCAAAAGATATGTAGTGGTACTGATAAGGAAGCCTATATAGGAGTTAAAGAAGTGAATGTTAATGATTATGCTGGAGGTATTAAAACTGCAGAATTTGCTATTGGTTCAGGTAAACTTAAATTAGTAAATAACTCGAATATTGAAATAAATGATGAATCAATTAACAATTTAAAAGTGAATTTTTACACTAGTGCATCAAAACTTGATAAACTTGTGATTAATTGGAAGGCAAATGATGATTTATTTATTGCTCCTGATAGTTCACCTGTAATGCCTGGATTTGAGGCTGTTAAGTTAGCTTTTACAGGAATGGAATATCCAGTAGAAGAAGAAATCAAGATTATTGCAGGATCTGATTCATACATCCAATTAGATAATTTTCCACTAAAAGATAGTGTTGAAGATATCTCCATTCTTTATGCAGCAAATACTTCGGTGTACAATTCAACAGGTAAAGACGAAGATAATATGTTGTTAAGTAGTATTAATTCAACAATTGATTTTGATGGAAATATCCATGATTATTTTGTAGCTTCATTTAATGATGGTAATGATGCTGAATCTTATTTAATGAGAGTAAATGGATTTACAACAACTAGTAGTATTAATTATACTAATGTTCAGTATAAAAAAGATGGAGAATGGGTTACTATTCAATCAAAAGCAAAAGATGATGACACCATCACTATTGGAAATGTAGAAATTGTTCTTGATGGAATTGCAACAAATCAAGAAACTTTAAACATTACTTCAGGAACTAATGTTAACTTCTATCAGCTTTATTCAAAAGAGGGCATGAGAGTTTATCTACCCTATCTTAATACATCTGATTTTCTTGGCGCTGATGGACAGAATGGGCAAATTGGAGTAATAAGCACAGATTATGTTGATACTGGAAATGCAACAAATACATTTAATCTTGTTTTCCAAGAAGAAGACAAAGATGGAGCCATTGGTGCTGGAAATAGTATTAATCTGACATTAGGATTTAATTCTGCATCAACACCTCAAGTATCTGTTACAGATATTGTTGGAGAAGATGCAACACTTGAAGAAATACAATCTACAGATGTTTTCAGATCATTTGCATATTCAGCACTTGCAACAGAGATTTTGTGGGATAAAAGCGGTGACCAGTATAAGGTTACACTTAAATACCATGGAGGCGAGGCTGAAGGTAAGTTACACCTTGCATCACCAGACACAAGTTTTGGAGAAGGTAGTGGAAACATCGTTCCGATAACAGATGCAGAAGCTTCTGGAGTAGGTAAAAACATGATTGTTGTTGGTGGAAGTTGTATTAACACAGTTGCAGCTGAACTTCTTGGAGGCAGTTTATGTGAAGCTGAATTCCAAACTAAGACAGGTGTAGGTGCGGGCGAATATCTAATTGAGACATTCAAGTCACCTTACGCTTCAAAAGTTGCGACTTTGGTTGCAGGATATAATGCAATTGATACAACAAATGCAGCAAACGCTTTGACTACAGGAACAATCGAGATTGCAGAAGGAACTAAGTATACTGGAACTACAGCAAGTGATGCAGCAGTGGTAGCATAATTTTATTTTTTATTTTTTTCTTTTTCTTTATTTTTTCCCTTCTATTTGGAAAGTTTTAAAAACAAATTTTTAGTTGTTAGTTTATGAGGAAGATTAAATCTAAGGAAGATATTGAAAAAAGACAGAATATTAAGGCGTGGGTGGTTGGGGGCGTGCTTATTGCACTAATGGTTTTGAGTCCCCTCGGATTTTCACTTTTTAATCGAGGCGGAGGAGGAAACAATCCAGATAAAATAGAATATCAAGGATTTGAATTTGTGAGAAATCAAAATGGATATTGGAAAGTTGAGATTGATGGTGAGACATTTACAACAAGATACAATCCGCTGGAAACTGAAAATATTTCTATGGATTTTATATTTAGCAGAAGTTATTTTTACAACAAACCGCTGTATTATGTTTATGGAAATGAAAATGCAATGAATGAATTTTTGTATAATCTTGGCAGATTTTCAGAGAGAGCGCAGGAAGTTTGTTTAGAAAACAAAAAGTGCCGAGGAGAATTTGTTATAAAAAATTGCTCAAGCAATGTAATTGTTTTTAATGAAAACAATGTTTCAGAGAGTATAAAAATTTATAAAGAGCAGAATTGTGTCTTTATTAATGCAGAAGACAAAGAGCAGAGCAGAGCTGTTGATAGAATAATTTTTAAAGTTCTGGAGATTCAAAATTAAGATGGAAGAAGAAGAAGAAAATAAAGAAGAGAAAAAAGAAATAAAAAACGAATCTGAAAAAAGCGAGCCATTTGATGAAAGTAGTGAAAGCAAGGTGGAAACTGAAGGAGAAGATGAAAGTAAAAAAGAAAAGGAACCTAAAGAAAAAGAGCATGAAGAAAAAGAAGAAAATAAGAAAGAGGAAAAAAATGAAGAATTAGATGATAATTTAGAAAAAGACGAAAACAAAAAAGAAACTCAGGAAAAACCAAAAGAAAAAATTTCTGAAAAACAAGATAGTCAATTAAAATGGATTATTGCTGTGATGGCTATTTTTGTTATTGGAATTTTCTTTTTTGCATGGTTTGGAGCAGAATCAAAAACCTACGAATATATTGGATTAACATGGCAGAAAGAAATGTTCGGCAACATTCCAATTCACACTACAGTTATGACTGGGCAGAGTATTACAGGACAGGCAATTGGATTTAAAATGCCGTTTAGAAATGACCCTCGGAAATTGAATATTCCAATCGAAGGGGGAGATATAAATTATATTCTGAATAATCCTGTTTATCTTTCAATTGATTTGGATTCTGGGATTAATGAGTGCGGGACGCTTGCATTAATTAATTTTGGGAGATTTATGACTGAAATGAAATTTGATTTAATAACTGCGGTTACAACAGAAAAATCAGCAGAGGAACATGACAGGGAATTTGTAACCTGCGAAAACAAGCCCAAGAATACTGTTTTTATTTTAACAGTTGGGAATGAGAGCGGGATTTATCAAGATGAGGAAAATCCAAATTGTTATGTTTTAAGTGTGAACAATTGCGAGGATATTGAAGTTGTTGAGAAGCTGCAAATTGCAACACTTGCGAGATTTACTAACGAACCGCTTTAATTCTTAACTTTAATGAAATGTTTTGATTAATAGATATTTTTCGATTTAAATTTGACATTGCTAGACGAAGTCGAGCAATATTGGGTGGGCGGGGAGCATAGAGAAAAATGTCCAAAGGTTTTCATAATTTCACTAAAGATTTGATTCTTAAAATATCTGAATAAATTGGAATGTCTTTTATTTTGAAAATTTTTACTTCAGAAAACCAAATGCAGACGACAAAAACCGTACTTAATCCATACCAAAAAATTTTGTGAGTTATGTCAAAAAACGAGAGGGAATTTATAAAAAATAGTGTTAGAAGAATTATTCTTGAGATGTTTAAGAGCAAGAGGAATGCTAAAGAGTAAGTGAGAGAGTAAATTCGTTTTTTAATTGGCATTTTAGTTGTGAGGTTTAATATTATAAGAAAGTAAAACGCAGCGCCTGCAATGCATGCAGGAATTAGTTCTATGATTTTGTTTTCTATTAAGATTGTTGTTTCTATGAGGGTTGTTTGATAGAATATTTTGAGGAAAGCGAAGATAGGGTAAATTGTTAATGGTGTGAAGATAAGGTAGATAAAGTAGAGGTTTCCGAGTCCTAAGATTAGGAGGATTGTGTATCTTAGCAGGAGATTGATTATTTCGTGGGTTTTCATTGAATTAAGAAGGAAGAAGAGGTTTAAGAATTTTGGGGGAAGGGGAAATTGGGGAAGAGATTTTGATGAAGGGAAATAAAACCTCGTGACCTGACTCGCCTTTTTCACCCTTTTGATTCCCACTCGTCAAATCGCTTGTCCTCGGGCTCGGAGATTTTTTTCAGGGAATTAGTTAATCAATAAAATTCGATAACGATTTGCAGATTTGGTTTTCTTAGATTTGGATAATTATGTTGTTAATTAAAATAAATATTGTTTCAGAGATTTGTAGTATTTTCTGCTGAGAATCGTGCTAAAAGCCGATTCAGGAGTATCTTCTCTTCCTAAAAAATTTAAATTCCGCAGATTTTCAGTTTTTTTCTAAATATGCAAATTTTGCCATTTCTTTAGGAACTATTGCAACCGCATCAATATAAAAATTACTTGATCTAAAAGTATTCCCCAGTCATCGGAGTTCTTCTAAGATCTGTCACAACTTCAGTTTCTTGCTGGAACCTCTAAATATAAACGATTCAAATTATGACCCTGAACGCCTCCTTACTTGCACATAATCTGAAAGTTGTTTCCCAACACACTATCACAGTGTTCTCTAGTAGCAGAACTTAACTTGTATAAGCTTTTGTCTCAGAAATTTTCACAATCTTTCATCTCCTCGCAATTTTAACAGCAATCACAACAATTAAAATAACCAAAACCACATTTAACAAACCAACTAACCAGATGAACCAGTTGTCTTTTATATTTTCTACAATTGAAAATCCTGTTATTGAAGGAAAAAATCCTTGAGATGCTTCAACAGGAACACTAATTCTTTGTTCGTCAGTATTTTCGTCGAAAAGAGTTTTAACTGTGAATTCTCTGTCTCCTTCAGAATCTTTATTTGGAGTTAAAGTTACTATAACTTCGCTACTATCTCCTCCATCAATACTTATAAAGTTAGGTTCGATTGAATCTAATTCAGCCCAGTCATTATAATCTAAAACTAAAATTTGATAAGTTGTTTGTTCGCTTCCGGTGTTTGTCAATATAATTTTAACAATTGTCTCTTTTCCTGCAACAGCGTCTGATTCAAGTGAAGCATCAATATCAACAGATGAAGGAATTTTACATCCTCCACTAACTTCAAATAATTCTGTGAAAATTGCTTCATCATTATCATCATTTTCAAAAATATGATTGTTATCATCATAAACTTCGAATATTAATCCATAAGTTTTTTCTTCTGCATCTTCAGGAATTGTCAACTCAAATGAAATTTTATCGTCATCAAAAATATCTAAATCATCTACTTGAATTTTTTCATGAATACTTAACTCGTCATTTTTTACAATAACATAAATATCTTTTTCATCATCATCTCCAATATTCCAGATTTCTGCAGTTACTTCAAATGGTTCGTCGCACGGAACAATTTCCGGAAAGTCAATATCTCCTATGACAACAAAATTGTCGTCCCTCATTATTTTAATATTCTCAATTTGTGAAACACACTGGTTTTCTTCTCCTTCATCATCACTGTATGCCTTTACATAAAAAACAAAATCATTTTCATCATCATCTTCCTCAAAATCATCTGGGTCAATTTCAAAAGAGAATGTTATTGTTTCATCATCATCTTTATCAAGGTTAAAATCATTTTCATCATCATCAATTATAAATTCTTTTGTTCTCTTATTATACAACCCCCATTCAACAACTACATCATCAATATCTTCGTCTCCGTTGTTTTCAATTTTAATTTCAACTTCAATTTCTTCAAACATGTACCATTCATCATCATCTCCAAATTTTCCCTTGTTATCAAATTCTACTCTTCTAATATTTAAATCTCCTACTTCTCCAATTTCGCAATAATCTCTTTCAATTGCAATTGTCATTGTTTGGTTTTCTCCATTTCCTTCTATTAATAGTTCTTCAGAATATGTTTCTCCTAAATTGAAATTTGAAAAGTCGATCTCAGTTGAAGGGGTTACTGTGATAACACTTGGAGTTGTATGAGGTATTCCTGTTAAATCTCCGGTAAAATCAAATGCTACAATGTAGCTGTCCTCACCTTCAATTGAAAGTGCAAGTGGACTAATATCTAAAAGTGTCAACTCGTCAGTGTTAGTAATTGTGAATGTGTGAGAAGCATCTCCTGGATGGAAAGTCAAAGTTGAAGGAGTTGCTGTGAAACTTGCTGCTACAAGTGCAATCAAGAACAATGCGAAAAATCCAAACATAAGAGTTTTTGATTTCATGTTGTAATTTTTCAGTTACAGCGGTTTATAAACTTTTCGATTAATTCAAAAAAATTTGAAATTAAAATTAGTTTTGTCGAAGATAAATTAAAAATTTGGGAAATTTTGGAAAATAGGAAATTTTGGGAATTTAGGAAATTGGGCGATTGCTTTAAAAAAATCCTGGGAAATTTATCCCTCGATAGATTTTCTTAATTCTTCTATATTTTTAAATTCAAAGAACTTTCCTTTCTCTATTCTTTCTAATCTTTCAATGAATTCAGGTCTTAATTCAAACTTCTTATCATGTTCTTCTTCAGATAATGATCCTTCATCTATCTCCTTTATAGCCTCTTCAGTTGTTTTTTTACTTTCCAATTTCAATTTTCCAAATATCTCTTTTACTTTTGTTTTTTTCATAATTATCATAAAGAAGCATCACTCATAAAACTTCCTATTCCCAAAAATTATTTCTTTTTCATTGTAATTCCCAATACAACTAACAAAACAATTAAGACAGTAAGTAGTGCTCCGAGAACATACCAAAATCCTGACATTCAAAATCTCTTTGGCAAATTTCATCAATGGTTTTTTGTTCAACCCAAATTCTTTCAGATGAACAATATTCTCCTGATTTTCTTTTTCCGACTTGGGTGCAGGCGTTTTCTGGGATGCATTCTCCGTCTTCACAGAGAGATCCTTCATCACACATTTGAGTTTCACCATAATGTGAACACTCACCCTGAGAAATGCATTCCTCATAAGAATTTTCATCAACACAAATTTTAGTTCCTATTTTACAGACATCACATGGAGGTACAGGAGCAACATTAGTACACATAGCATCTATACAATCCTCGCCTCCAAGTTCTGGAGTGCATTCAATAATCTCAGATTTAATTTCATCTCCCTCACAATAATATTCCACTAAATCTCTCCAACCTTCAATACAATAATCTTGTTCGCATTGAACCCCAAAGCAAGTTTGTCCAGGAACAGAATAATTTTTTCCATCATCTGTGTCTTCGCAAGTTGCATTTATTCCTGGGGGTGCGAGTGCGAATGTTGCTTGTCGAAGTCCTCCAGGATAATCTAGAAAGATGATGTCAAAAACTCCCAAGTATCCTCCATTTGGGAATCTATTGTAACTGCCCCTAGAAGAGGAAACAACTTCCTCATTTATATATAATTTAAGTCTCGAAGGATCCATGTAGGCAATAGAAACATTATACTCTTCTTCTCCAACAATTACTTGCTTTTCTTCTCCTTGAGATAAATCTAAAAGCGTATTATTATCTAAAACTATTAGATAATAATCATAATTGACAGATATTGAAGTATCTCCCTCATTTCCAGAAGATACATTGAATATGTGGGGATTATTTAATATTTGATTTTCTGAGGTAGTGAACTCAAATATGATTGATTTTTCTTCTCCAATTTCGAAATCAATATCTTTTGTTTGTTTCCACCCTTTGTTATCGTCAACTGTTATTGGAATGTTTGTTAGTCTCCTATTTGCGTTGTTCTTTAAGGTAACATTAAACATCACAGAGCTATTATCTAATATAATATGATTATAAGGGATCTCGGCGGGATCTAGCATTATAAATCTCAATACCTCAATTCCCCAAGCTGATTTACATTTATCATTTGAACAACCATATCTACAATTCCTGGTTTCCTGATAATCAATTTCACAATTTCCAGATAGGAACACTAGTTTGTTTGTTGATGCACATTTTTGTCCAGGATTACAATTTGAAAAAGTTCCTTGACAAGCTCCCTCTAAACAACCATTTTTGCAATAGTATTGCTTTGGATTATGTGCTGAGCCAGGATCATCACAATCATGTTCTTCTAAAATTTTTGTTTCAGAACAAGAATCTGTTCCATTTCTTTGGTAATCAACACCAAGAACAGTTGTATAAGTTTCTTGAATAAATCCTTTAACACCTAACGCTGTTCCTCCGTCTGAATCTGTACAGATTGGGGGATAAGGATCATATTTGCATTGATGTTTATTATCACAGGTATCTATTGAATATTCTTTTCCATCATCACAATCAGAATCAATTTCACATTCAGAGGGTAAACATTTCCCAGCAGAACATCCATTAAGGCAGTCATATTTATATTCTATTTCTACATTCCCATCAATTCCACAATAATATTCTTTCAAAATATATCTTGGACCAGGGTATCCGCAACTATCATAATAATCTCCATATTCTCCATTAAAATCTCCGGTTGCTATACCAACTTCATCATAGTTTTTCCCCCCATCACTATCAACACAATCTCCTGGACTCAACTGCGGTTCAAACCAATCAAACGGATTCCACCAAGCTGCAGAAACGAGAGAGAGAGAGAGAGAGACATAGCTAAAACAAAAAACAAAACCCCAATTACTAAACCTCTTTTCATAAAACAATTAAAAAAACATTCTATATAAACTTTTTCACAAATCAAAAATCATCACAAACTTTATAATCTTCTTTATTCTATATTTAATATGAAATCGCGGGAAAATTTATGGGGTGCGTGGGCTGTTCTTTTAGGGGTAATTGTAGCTGTAGCTTTCGGTGTTTTCCAAAAAACAGTTTTAATTTCATATAACCAATGGATTTATCTCACCTTAGCTATATTAGGGACAATAATTGGAATAGTAAGTGTCGGCAATGATGCAAAAGAGTCAATGACTTTCTTGCTCGCAACAGTTTCCCTTGTGATAGTCAGCTCAATGGGGCAGCAAAGATTGATTCTTGTCGGCGATGTTGGGATTTTAATTGTAACAATACTTAATGCTTTGCTCACAATGTTTATTCCTGCAACAATTATAGTTGCGCTGAAGACGGTTTTTTCTGTTGCAAGTGTTAAATAGAAAGGTATATATAAATAATTTCCATATAGTTTTATGAAAAGAGGATTGATTATAGGCATTATAATCGTTGCAATTTTAATTATAGGTTTTGGAGTTTATGCATTTTTTCAAATTGCAACTCAAGGTTCCTTAACTTGTGCAAAAGAAGGAGAAGTTGCAGCATCTAATCCTTCGACTACAATTAGAGAATGTTGTGAGGGTTTAACAGAAGTAGCTTCTAAGAACTCATTTGATAGGAAGTGTAATCTTCTCGAGGGAGGAGCAAGTATATGCACAGATTGTGGTAATAATAACTGTGAAGATTGGGAAAGTGAATGTAATTGTCCTGAAGATTGTGAATAATCACGGCAAATATCCTGCAGATTTCAAAAACAAATACAACAATATCAATAATATAATAATCATAAGTATTCTTGGATCAAACTCCATTCCCTTTTTATTCTTCTTTATAAGAAAAACTGCCTCAAGAATTGATAACCTCTTATCCATGTTATTTAGTAGTTCATTAAGCTTTAAATCTTTTTCCATTTCTAAAATTTTATTATCAGTTCGACTAACACTTCTAATTAACTTTCTATATCTTGACCATAATAGATAAATTATTGATAAGATAACTAACGCAAACAAAATTATGCCCAAAATTATTAATGTCTGATTTTTTATTTCATTAGGAGCTGTATAGAAAAAAATTACTAAAGGAATCAGTAATGCAAGTAACGAAGCTCCAATCCCCCATTATATTAATAAAGGTATTAAATCTCTCACTCATAAAAAATTAAAGAATATAAATTTTATATAGTTATAGATACTTAATAAGTCCCAATCCCTTCCTGCGAACTTTCACTAACCCCCACAGGATTAAGATTAATCTCAGCAAATTGAGGAGTTGCAATCACAATATTTTCCCCAAAACCAGTGATGCTCCCTTCAAGTGCCTCAGTTGTTTTCTTAATTTTACTAACCGCCCTTTTCAACTCAATAACATCTTTCTTTCTCAAATCTTTTATATCAATAACTGCGATTGTGTAGCCTTCTCTTAGAGAATTCAAGATTTCATTAACATCGTCGAATTTTCTTAAAACAAACGGGCGCACATTTACCTTTGCTTTTTTCTGTTCCTGCCCTAAATCAAGTTCAATATAATCTTCTGAATCTTCGCCCTCACCAAATGCTTTTTTTAATTTATCAAACACCATGATAGAAGTAAACTTGAAATCTTTATAAAGATTTCTATAGTCAGAAAGTCATTTCAATACATCAAAAAATCAATTTCAAAATCTCCCATATTTCATACCACAATCTTTTCAAAACAGAATTATCCCTAAACTCTTCATATTCAACAGTATATTTTCCTGCTTTATTTTCCCAAATCCTCTCAAAAAATCCTTCAGTTTCTTTTATTAACTTTGAATTTCTATCTGCAACAATTTTCACATCTGCCTGCGAATTATAATTGATAACTTCATAGTTGACTAAATGAGATGCACCTAAAAAAACAATTGACTGATTATTTTTCTTTTTAATAATGGTCATTTTAACATGGAATTGTTCTCCGTGCGAATCATACCATCGAATAGGAATTTTCCCCTTACTTTTTTGAGTGATTATTTCCGCAACAGGTTTATTTGGAATTCCGTTCTTTTTCTTTCCAAAAGCGTTTATGCTTTGGTCTAACACAATTTTTATATCAACACCTCTTTCAGACGCAGAAATTAACTTCCCAATTATCTTTTTAGACGACAAATAAAAAACCATAATTTCTATAGATTCTCCTTTTTCAGTATTATCGATTTCACTCATAAAGGAGTTAACAAGCGCATTATCTGCCAAAAATTGCACTGAAATATTTCCAGATTGGGATTCAGAAACATTTTCAAAAAATCCTTCAAATTCTTTTTCATCAATTAATCCAAGTCCATTTTCAAAATCATAAATATCTTTCCAGATTTTTTCTTCAATATAAACTGCCACATTTGAATGTGCACTGCTTTCATCATGAGGATTTGCTGAAGTAATCAAAGATACTATTTTATCCTTGCTGTCTGCAATTATCAATTTTCGGTGATTTAATCTACCCCTGAATAATTTCCAGAAGGAATTTACCCAAGTTTCTTCATCAAAATTCTTAGTCTTATGAGGAGAATAATACTTGACAATTATCCCCTCTTGTTTTAATCTTTCCAGGTGCCTATTATCAAAATTCATTTCATTAAGATAATCAGTTGTAAAATAAATTGGCATTTTAGGATTTTGTTTTTTCTTATTAATTAAATGGCTTGTAAGTTCTTCTGCGAGATTTCTGTGAACTTGCTTTTCTGAACTTTTGAATAAAAAAAAGTCCGCAATTATGAAATTTTCTGCACTGTCAATTATTTCAAAAATCCTATCAAAAATTTCCTGCTCATAAACAATGATTCCATTCTCATCTTTATAAGTCAAGTCATAAAGAAATTCTATTGATGATTCCGGAACTTGGTGAATTTCTCCCTTGTAGCTATTTCCCCTTGAAATTGAAAAAAAACTTATTAGGAAAATTATTGAAATTATAAAAATTAATATTGAAAGTGTCTTTAATTTATTTTCTCTTTTTATTTTTTTCATAGGATTAATAATTTAAATAGATATAAAAAACTACCTAATTATTTCATCTTGCTAATTAATTCATTTCTGATTCTTTCAATATTTTCCCGATAAGAAAGTTCTTGCTGTTCAATTGCTTTTAATCTTTTATCTAAAAATTCTTTTTTTTCCTTGAGCTCTTTTTTCAGCTCTATTGGTTTGGCTTTTAACATAATACTTCCTAAAACTCTGAACACATCTCCTTTTGTTTTGCTTATTTCTTCAAATGCTGTATTAATTTCATTTGCTTCAACCTGGAGTGTCTGCTTTTGCATCATAATCTGCTGAAAGTCCTGCTCAAGTGCCTGTAAATTCTGAACCCGTTTATTCATTTCTTCATCCATTTTAATCTGCCTTTATTTTAACAACTGCCGACCTCGGCTTGAAAAATATTTTATAGTTACAACCAGGACATGTGAATCTTTTTCCTAACTTCTTTGATGAAATTGATTTTCCGCATTTGAAACATTTGTATTCTGCCATTTTATATTATTATCTGATTTTGAGGTTATTTAAATTTATTCATTGTCTAAATAATAGGCCCTGCCTGCGAAAGTCTTTTTGCACTTTTTGCAATTCCAAATTCCAGCTGATTTCCGTTTCACTCCAAGCTTCTTGCAAAAAGGACAAGTTTGCTTTTTCCTCTGCTTTGATTCTACAGCTACAAATTTCTTTCTGACGTTTGTTCCATAGCCGACTTTGTGCTTTCCTGAAGCTTTAACTTTTTTTGTGCGCGCCATGATATTTTATTGAGTGGAGGGTTTTTAAATTTTGGGATTTGGGGAGATTCTGTCAAAAAGGAATATTTCTATCAATGTTCATTGTATCCTCCAACTTTCTCGTAATTTTTATGCCTCTCATAAACTTCTAAAATAATCTGCAAAATCTTAAATTTATTTTGAGAAGTATTTGTATGAAATGCTCTTGCTTCTCTGCTCGATTTAATTAAAAATAAATTTGTAATTCCATATTTATTTTCGAAATATTTGTAAATTAGAAGTTTCTTTGATATTGGATCTCCTCTCCTTCCAACCTTAAGAAAATCAATTGCTTTCAAGATTAATAAATATAATCTCTCGTTGGATTTATTTCCCTCTCTCAACTCTCTTTCTATTTCAACTTTTGCGTGAAATAAACTTCCACTTAATTTTGTAACAAACTCTTTAATCTAAACTCTAACAGCCTCGTTAATCAGCATATTAAGTTTCCTGCTATTTGCAAAAATCCAAACTATCTTATCTTCTTCAAACATTATCTTATTTGACCTCTCAAGATAATCTAAAATTAATTTAAATGTTTGATACTGCATTTGCTTAGGCAAACTTTTCCACAATTCCATTCGAGTGGGATAGTCTTCACTATTTTGAATTGCCTTTTCAACCATTAAGATAGAATCTAATTTTGGATAATGTAATATTTTTATTTCCATTTTACAATTGTATAAAGTTATACAATGGATTATTTAAAGTTTTCAGTGCAATAATTTCTAATAAAAAAATGGGGCCACCAGGATTTGAACCTGGGTCACGAACTCCCAAAGCTCGGATCATGCCAGACTAGACCATAGCCCCAATAAAATAAACACAAAAGATTAGTTTATAAAATTTGTTAAAGCTCAGAATCAACCGCCATCACCTCTTATCTAAAAAATCTCCTTGTCGCTCAGGAATTTTTTAGGAGATAATCAATTAATATTGTTGCACATATTAACTAATTTCCCGCAGAGAATCTTTCTCGCGAAACCGCCCCTCCCCTCCCCCTCCATTTTCCAAAACTTTCTTAATTAGACAAATGACTTTTTTTGTCTTTTATTTTTCTTTTAATTATATGCAACAAAATTTCATGATATACTTCTTGGAAATAATGTTTGATA
>JAFCDB010000012.1 GCA_017609885.1 Candidatus Pacearchaeota archaeon | reverse complement strand
TGAGTGGTAATATTTCAACAGGAGGATTTGAAAATCTGGGAAATTACTCATCCGAACTTGCAGATTTTCAATCAAGAGGAAATAAAACATTTGATTTAGGAGCAAATGCAGATAAAGATTTACAAGATAATTTAGCGAATGATTTTTTTGCTATTGGATTTAAAGGAAGTGACGAGGAAGATGATTATTTTAGCCTTCGTTCATCAGAAGGCGGCGGAACATCAACTGGTCCAAAACTCCTCGTAACCTACACTCTCCCCAGAACAAACAAATAGATAAAAACCATCTTCATACTAAACTTATACATCCTAAATAAAAAATCACTCAAAAAAACAAAACCCTCTAAAAAGAAAATTACAAATTCATAAGAAGGTTTAAATACTATAATTAATTTATTTTTATTATAGTTTAAACTAAAATAAAAGTTTTTTAAAAATGGTTGAAACAAAAAAAAGAAAAATCCTTGGAAAATTGTTAAAAGAAAAACGAAATAATAAGATTATTATACTTTTAGGACCGAGACAGGTTGGAAAAACTACGATTTTGAAAGAGGTCCATAGTCAATTAAGCGGATTGTTTTTGGATTTAGATATTTTGGAGAATTATGATAAAGTAAGCTCTTATACTAATTTAATAAATCTATTGAAACTTAATGGATATGAAGAAAACCAAAAAGAGATGTTTTATTTATTTTTAGATGAGTTTCAGAGATATGCAGATTTATCAAAAATAATGAAGAATGTATATGACAATCACAAAAATATCAAGATTTATTCATCTGGTTCTTCATCATTAAAAATTAAAGAACAAATTCAGGAATCGTTGGCTGGAAGAAAAGTTGTTTATCATCTTTATCCACTAGATTTTGAGGAATTTTTATGGTTTAAGGAAGATGAGAAGGCGATAACCCAGTTGAACAATCTTTGGAAAATAAGAGGAGAAAATTTGAAGATAGGTATTTTAAAAGATTTGTTATATGAATATCTGGTTTATGGAGGTTATCCAGAGGTAGTTTTATCTAAAAAAGTAGATAAAATTAAAATTCTTAAAAGTATTTTTGATTTGTATGTAAAAAAGGAGTTAGTTGGTTATCTTAAGTTTGGAAAAATTTTAGGTGTGAAAAAATTAATAGAATTTCTTGCTGTAAATAATGGACAGAAGATAAAATATGAGGAAACAGCAGATAGATGTTCATTAAAGCAATATGAGGTAAAAGAGTATGTTGAAATATTAAATGAAACATTTCTGATTAATATTATAAAACCATTCTATACAAATAAAAATAAAGAGATTGTTAAGATACCTAAAATATATTTTTTAGATAATGGGGTTAGAAATTTTTTCATAAATGATTTTAATGAATTAAAATTGAGAAATGACTCTGGATCTTTATTTGAAGGTTTTGTTATGCAGGAGTTATTAAAAGGGGGTGTTGATAATTTGAAATTTTGGCAAGATAAACAAAAACATGAAGTGGACTTCATTATTGATTTAATAAGCAGACAAATTCCCATTGAAATTAAATTTAAGAAAAAACTTAAATATGAAGATTTTATAGGTTTGAATACTTTTTTAGAAAGTCATAAAGCTAGTAAGAAATATTTGGTTAATATAGGCATTCAGAATAAAATAAAAAAAATTAATTTGGTTCTGCCATTTAAGTTAAAGAATTTAATTAATATCTAAATTTTTATTTGTGTCAATCATTTTCTAGAACAAACCCCTCAAGAAATACTGGCTCTCCAATCTTCTCCAATCTACATACAAAACAAACCCAACAAATCGCAAAAACAACCTCCAATAAATAAAACAACCCCTAATAAATAAAATAATTTCCACAAACTAATCTAAAAGAAATAAAATTTGAATCTTTCACAACCTCAAAAGAAAAATAAATATCCAGTAAATAAAACTTTGAATCCAGATATTTTTCTTACGACAAAATTCTAGACGATAGAAAAATTTATGAATGAGCTAATTTATAGAGATGCATAAGAAAGGTTAACTATTATAATGAAACAAAAAATAACCCCCCAAAAACTCGAAAAATATTTTGTTTTAACTAACACCGCCCTTAAAAAAATAAAAGAGAACATTGTTAAAGGAAAAGAAATTCAAGCAAAAGAAATTATTGAGATGGTTGAAAATTATCTTGCTGATGCCAAATATTTCGAGGAAAAAAAAGATTTTGTAAATGCTTTTGCAGCTTTAAACTACGCGCACGGTTGGATTGACTGTGGTGTTCGATTAGGAATTTTTGATGTTAATTTTTCTCAATTCCCTACCCGCCCGCCCAGCATTGCTCGACGTGATTTGTCTCGCAATGTAGATTTTAAATTGAGAAAAATGTTATATATCCTATGATTTCACCAAAGCCACAATAAGGTAAATTTAAATATATTAGTTTGTTTATGTAAAAATGAAAAAACAGGTGATTGTAATTAGTCTCGGCGGAAGTCAAATTTTAAAAGACAGAAAAGTAAATGTTTCTTTTTTAAAAAAGTTTAGAAAGATTATTAAGAAGAATTCTAAGAGATATAGATTTGTGATTGTCTGTGGGGGGGGAAGTGTTGCAAGAACTTACATACAAGGACTTAAAGAAATAAATGCCAGCGAAAAGTTTCAAAACTTTGCAGGAATTTCTGCAACTAGGATGAACGCAAGATTCATGAGTTACTTCTTTGCAATCAATCCTGAAAAAGGAATCCCCCATAAAATGAAAGAGGTGAAAAAAAGAATTAGAAAACAAAATATTGTTTTTTGCGGAGCTTTGGATTATCATCCAGACCAAACATCTGACTCAACTTCTGCTCAAATTGCTCAGATTTTTAACTTAAATTTTATTAATTTGACAAATGTAAAAGGGCTTTTTGACAAAAATCCCAAGGAGAACAAAAACGCAAAATTCATATCCCAAATTTCCTGGAAAAATTTTCATAGAGTTGCGTGCCAAACGAAGTTTCATCCAGGACAGAATTTTGTGCTTGATCAAAAAGCCTCAAAAATAATTTTAGAAAACAAAATCAAAACTTATATTTTGGGAAATAATTTGAAAAATTTAAATAATCTTTTGAAAGGAAAAAAATTTATTGGAACGACAATTTGCGATTAATCAAGATTTATAAACTTTGTTTTTCTTTTTTTATTATGGGATTAATAAATGAGAAGAATTTGAATTTGGTTAGAAACAAATTAAATAGATTTTCTGAAAAAGGAAAAAAAATAGTTATGCAGGCGCGAGAAGGAGAATTTAACAGAAAAATTTTAGAAGATAAACGGGTTGATGTTTTAGTTTTTCCAGCTGAAGGCGAAAAAAAAGATGTTTTAAAACAAAGAGATTCTGGATTAAACCATGTTCTTTGTAAAATTGCAAAACAAAATAATGTTGAAATTGGAATCGATATTGAAAAGCTATTGAAAAGCAATCTTTCTCAAGAATTGCCGAGGATAATTCAAAATATTAAATTCTGCAAAAAATACAAAATTAAAATAATTTTAATCAATATCAGAAAAAAGAATAAACACGACTTGAAAAGTTTTTTGCTGACTTTGGGAATGAAAAATGATGATGTAAAATATGCAGTAGAAAAAAGTTTTGATATTTAGTAGTCTTCGATTTCTTCTTTTTCTTCGCTTCCCGACGGTTCTTTCTGAGATTTTTTTAATTCAATTTTTTCTTCTTTAATTTCTTCTTTAACTTCTGCTTCTCCTTCAACAATTTCGAGCTTTCCAAATTTTCCTGTTGTTAGTTGCTTTTCTCCTTGAAATTCATTAACATAACCATTTTCAATTTTTAAGATTGCTCCTTGTTTTACTTTGTTAATATCTTCATTCCAAAGAGTTAGTTTAATTTCAGATTCTCCATCAGTAACTAAAATATTTCTTAATTTTAATTCACGCCCGTATTTGTTAATTGTTTTTGGTTCGTCCATGCTTTTCACAGTTACTTGAATATTTACGCTTCCTTGTCCTGGTTGTAATTCTGCAATTTTCATTTTATCCGCAACTCCCTGAGCTTGAACCAGAGCCAGCTTCATATCCAAAACCAGATGAAGGAACTTCAGAACTTAATTCAATTTCGCATTCTTCAGGTGCTTCATTAAATGCATTGCAAATTGTGCTGAGTAAAGAAGCAGGATCTCGTGCTGAACTTGCTTTCACTCCATTAATAACAAGTGTTGGACTTCCTCCAACTTCATATAAATCGTTTTCTGTTTTGTGAATATTAAACAAGGGAAATCTTCCACTTAACCATGCAGCTTTGTTTTCTAAATTCTGAGTTATTTCAAACTCGCTGTCAGTTCTTGCAGTGCATGCACTTAATTTTGCTCGGTCAATTCCAACTTCTGTTAAACATGCTTCTCCATCTCCTTCTTTTAAAAAGCATTCTAAATAAGGTATTAATTTGTCATTTTGCTCTTCTTGAATACAATATTGATTTAACTGCTCCATGGCCTCAACTTCACCATGCATTACAAAATATACGAACTTCAACTTAAAGTCTATTTTGTCTCCGAGCGTTTTTACAACAGGAATAATTCCCTTTTCAATCTGCGTTCCAAACGGACAGTGGCTCATAATAAATACTTCTACTTCAGGTTTGTCAGATTTTGGGACGTCTTGGGGTTCAGGTGTTGTGGGAGTAGGTGTTTCGCCATCTCCTGAAATTGGCATAAGTTCTCTTCCCTGAGTTATAAAATTTCCATCTTTTGTGAAATATAAAGGTAGCATTTCTCCGTCAAGGTTAACTGTAGCAATATAAATTCCGCTTTCCTGTTTAATGTTTTCAATTGTAGCATCTCCGTCACGTAGCAATTGCGTGTTGATGAATTTATTTATTTGATTTTCATTGATAGTTTTTCCTGTCAGTCCAATATCTCCTCCTCTAACTAACATAATAATAAGAACAATACTCAGCAAACCAAGAACATAGCTTGAAATTGCCCAATTATGTTTCGGAATTTTTTTGAGGAAATCCATTTTCACTTCTGGAACTGCAGGGGGATTATTAATAGCTGGAGAATTATTTTCTGTCGGTGTTTCTTTAGGATTATCTTCTTCAAAATTTTTATTTTCCTCTTCCATTTTAATCATAGCAAAAGTTTATTTAAAAATATTGTGGTTGTGGTGGCTCCATCCCAAATTTCTTTTTTTACGCTGTTTCTTTAACTCATGACTTGACTCGCCTTTCTTTCCTTGCTAACCTTTCTCACCACTCGTCAAATCGTTCGCCCGCCCGTCCTCCCAATCTCGCTCGCCTTGTTTTCCCCTTTTGACTCCCCACTTACGAAATTGCTCGCCCTCCCGAGTCGGACTTCGTCCGACTGATTTTAATAAAAAAGAAACAGCGAATTGATTAATTTAGGATGGAGCAGGTTGTGGTTGTTCATAGATTATTATTTATTAGATTAGAAAAAATTAAATACACTGTTTGGTGCTTCCTTGTATGCCTTATGATATTATAATTGGGAGAAATGATGAAGATAAGAAACTTTTTGGAAAAAAAGGGTTGATTAATTTAGGAAAGGGTTATGTTCATATGGGGCAGTATACTTCTTTATCAAATATGATTTTTCTTGATGTTGCGAGGAGTCATGTTGTTTTAGTTGCAGGAAAACGTGGAAGTGGAAAAAGTTACACTCTTGGCTCAATTGCAGAAGGAATTTCAGACCTTCCATTTGAAGCAAAGCAAAATATTGCCCCCTTGATTTTTGATACAATGGGAATTTTCTGGACAATGAAATATGAAAATGAAAAAGACAAAAATTTATTAGGTGAATGGAATTTAAAACCAAAAAAACTTCCTGCTAAAATTTTTGTTCCTTTTGCTCATTTTGAAAATTACAAAGAGAAAGGAATTCCTGTTGATTTTCCTTTGGCTTTGAAAGTCAGCGACATGCGAGCAGAAGACTGGGTTTTGATGTTTAATTTAAACATAATTGACCAAGTTGCAGTTTTAATTGAAAGAACTTTGTATTATTTGGATAAGGAACATGAAGATTATGATTTAGAAATAATTATTGAAACCCTGAAAAATGCAAAAGGGGTATCAGAAGATGATAAAAATGTTGCTATTGGACTTTTTGAAGCTGCACAGACTTGGGGCGTCTTTGCCTTGAAAGGAGAAATAGAAACTAAAATTAGTGAATTGATTACTGCAGGAACAACTTCAATTATTGACTTAAGTGTTTATAGTTCTGTCGGCGCATTTAATGTGAGAGCAATGGTCATTGGTTTGGTTTCAAGAAAATTATTCAACGAACGGATGCTCGCGAGAAAATGGGAAGAGGTTGAAGCTGTCCGCCACGGAGTTGATTATCTTTCTTATCAGGGAAAAAGACAAACTCCTTTGGTTTGGGCTTTTATTGATGAAGCGCACGAGTTTCTTCCCAAAGAAGGAAAAACTCTTGCAACAGATTCTCTTGTTCAAATTTTAAGGGAAGGAAGACAGCCAGGACTTTCACTTGTTTTAGCAACACAGCAGCCAGGGCAAATCCATAAAGATGTTATGACTCAGAGTGATATTGTTATTTCACATAGATTAACAGCTCAGCCAGACATTACTGCACTCAATGACATTATGCAAAGTTATCTATTGGAGAGCATTAAAAAAAGTATTGATAATTTGCCAAATTTAAAAGGAAGCGCAGTAATTTTAGATGATAATTCAGAACGGCTTTATCCAATGCGTGTGCGTCCAAGATTTACATGGCACGGAGGCGAGGCGCCGACAAGTATTAAAGTTGAGAAAAAGGTTTAGGATTATTCCATGGACTGAAATTCTTCAGAAGATTTTTCAGCCCAAAATTGTCTTTCTTTTTCCATGACTTTTTGTCTTGCTTTGAAATCATCTATTGCTTTTTGTGCAGTGACTTCTTCTCCTTTTTCATAATGTTTGTAAACAAGAGTTTTTGATTTTATATTTCCGTTAGGATATATTACTTCAATTTCTTCAATTCTTTTATCTTTGTCAAAAGGTTCTTTTCTACTAACAACACAGTAATTTTTGTTCCCGTCAAAAACTACTTCTCCATCTCTTAATTCTTTGAGGTTTCTTATTTCCCTATCTTCAATCATCCCCTTCAATAATTCTATATTTTTTAAACTTTATTATACTCAAAAACTAATTCATGCAACAGCTAAAAGTCCAATAGTAATCCCTATCAAAACAGGAACAACCACAAACAAAATAAAACAAATCCATGGGCCGGTTCTTTTTTCATTTTCCTTGTCATCAATAATTCGGTTTATTTCATATTGCAGATAGAAAAGATGAAAGAAAAAAGTAAATAATGACGAAAGTTTCATGTCTTCTTCTTTATTCACCAGCGCCTCGTTGAGAATTTTCCAATATCTAAATGAAATCGCAAAAGTCATTGTAAGTAAAATTAAAAAAATTAAAAAAACAGCTGTTAAGATTATCACAAAAGGCAAAGGAACTTCTGAGAGTTCTGTAACTATCTCCACGCTGTCGTTAGTTATCGAAGCATAAACTCCAAGAAAAACCAGCCCTAACAAAAGAGCGACATAAAACACAAGTGCAATACCTGCAATTGTTTTTCCTGCTTTCTCCTCTGTCCTCAAATTATTTATCTCAGGAACTCGTTTTAGATACCAAACGTAAGGATAAATTCCAAGAGTAATTAAACACAAAAGACACAAAACTATCACGCTTTTTTTCTTAGGAACTCCTAACTCCTCTTTTTTCATTATTATCCTAAGATATTTCTATATATAAAACTTTCAATAGTTGTTTTTCACCTCAATAAAGTTTAAATATCTATTTTGTTTTAATTAATAATGGGAAAAAGAGGACAAGCTGGAATTCAAGTTGCACTAATTGTAATTTGTCTGATTTTGGTTCTTGTGTTGATCCTTGTTTTAGCAGTTCCTGGAAATTTAACTGGAAGAACAACTTCAAGAGATTCCAGAGACAGAGATTGCGAATTTGTAAGAGTGCCATATACAGCAAGAGAAACTTATTATGACTATAATTATGGAGACAGACTTGATTACCGTGTTGAATATCATGCTTATGAAGTAAACTATAGAACATCTGGAGCTTACAGAGACAGATTTGTTGTAAGAATAAGAAACACAGACGATAGAGATGGATATTTCACAGTAAGATTTTATTTCTACGATGACGACGGAGACAGGACAACAAGAACAGTAAGAAAACACTTAGACGACGGCGAGGCAAAAACATTTTCATATCCAAATTATGATTATGATAGGAGCAACTGGGATTTCAGGGTTTATCCTGAAAGAACATACAATTCCCATTATTATGATTCTTATCCAAGGACAAGATATGTGACGAAGTATCGGTGGGTTGAGCGGTGTTTTTAGGGAGAGGGTTTTGAGGATGGAGAATCAAACTTCAGATTGTTTCTTATTTTAGATAGCAGAATTACTGAACCTGTTTTATTCCACGATGAGCGTATTTCCATTCCCTAAAAGAATCATCTAATACTCTCTCAAGTTCATACTCATGAAAATTGATTGGATAAGTATGTGATACCTTTCCATGGCTAATTCTAGTTGAATTCCCTGTTAAATTTTTATCTGGTTCACTAGGGAGATATAGTTTTTCAAACCAGATACCTCCTTCAAACAAATCATTTCCTGCTATACATGGCTCTCTTTGAACATTGGGATTGTCAATATTTGTCACTAAGAATACTTCTCCTTTGGAAATTTCTTCAAGTTCATTTATTCTTTCTGTTTGTGTTTCCATCTTAATTTTTTCAGAATAAGCTTCTGAGGTTCTTTCACCTCTAAAATATTATTTATTTGTTGTTTTTAAAACTTTCTTTTTTTGATTTGGGGAAGAGAAAAGTTTGGGAAGGGAAGGAAAGACGAGAAACCCAAGGGTTTAAATTAAATCATGCGGGGGACAGGATTCGAACCTGCGAAGGCACTAAGCCACAGGATTTCCTACAAAGTAGAATGGTCTTAAGTTTAGCAGAATTTTCCGAAAAAAATTCACCTGCCCATTTGACCACTCTGGAACCCCCGCATAGTTTTTAGAGTGGTAAAGGATTTTTAAATTTTGTTGTTTAAGATTAATCAGGCAATGCAGGAGGCTGAGGAACGGAACTCCCCCCAAAAATTTCGCCGCCATCTCCGGTTATAAGAAAGTAGATTGTGATGGCTCCGATTATCGCAAGGATAATTAGAATTAAAATTACCCAGAGCAACATTCCACCTTTTTTGTTTTTTTGTTTCATTTTAAATTTACTCATCTGCTACTTCAATACAGGCTCCATTAAAACATCCATTAGGACACTCATAAATTCTTCCAACAGCATAATCATTATCATTACAATAATATTCTGTTAAACAATGCGAGGAACCACGACATGCCTCAAATCTTGAATCAGTATTACCACAAAAATCTATTTTTTCATTTTTTAAACGTCCTATTACATTCCCTTTAGTATAATAATTTAACCCATCATCGGTATCAACACATTCATCTCCTGGCAATTCTGGAGGATCATTCTCCCCATGTAAACCCAACGTGCAATCATCTGAAACTTTAACAATCATTCCCTTACCCCAAATTGAAACTTCAGAATCTTCAAATTCTGTTTCAGGATAAATTGACTCCCAACTTTGTCTTTCAGACCACCAAACATAAGAAGATAAAACATTACAGTTTTCAGTTAATTCTTGAAATTCATATCTGTCCATATCAGGAGTAATTGTTACAAAATTCCAACCCTTTACTAATTTTCTTTCATCTAATTTGTCATACCTGATGGTAGAATATTTTAATGAACCTGATTTTTCAGAATATACCCACATAGCACTAGTCATAATAGCATCATCGCTCCCAAAATAGGAGATGTCTTCTTCAAACTCTTCATCATTTAGATTTGGATGTATATTCAAATATTCTTTTTTTAACGGAGAATAATACCAAATAGCCTTTATATCGTCTCTTTTTATTTCACTATTTTCATCAAGGGTATTAGCATGATATACTCCTGCAATAAGGTTCCATCCTTTTTTAACATGGATCTCTACTGTATATTTATTTCCTGTAGTGTATTCTTCCAAAATAGTCATACTTGCATTTACAAAAACGCCCAAACTAATCAACACTAATAAACCAAATATAATTCTCTTTTTCATCTCAATCAAAAAGAAACTTTCTGTAAAAACCTTTCGGAAGCTCATTTTAATTTCAAAAAAAGAAACATATAAATATTGCAAAATCTTAATAATAAAATGAGTAAAAAAGAATCAATTAATCTTGCATCCCTAATCGTTGGAATATTTTTAATTATTATTGGTTTAATTAGTTCTGCTGTAACTCTCCCGACAAAAAGCTCAATGATTATTTTTCCTGTTGTTTCTTTGCTGGTTGGGGCTTTTCTTGCTCTGATGGGCGGACTTCGAAAATGGTAGGGAACAAATAACTTACTTTACTTAGTTTAAAATATCAATCTTACCTTACTTACATGACAATTATCTGGACAGTTGCTATTTCTTTTTTCGTCGGAATTGTATCATATATTTTAGTTTCTATAGAAAGTTTAAGTAAAAATATTTTCGCACTCATTATGCTTTGTTTAATTTTAGTTTTCTTAGAAATAATTTTTATCTCTATTCATTTTTGGGTTGATAGGAAAAAACAAGAAATCTCCAAAATAATAAGAAACCTTTAATCAATCCCCTCAATTATTTTCTCGACATTGTCTGTAATTTCCTGCAAAATTTCCTCATCACTTATTTTCCAATCTCCTTTCTTTTTTTTCAGTGCTTCTGAAGCGCCGGCAATAACTGCCATTTTCATTCTCGGAGGATTTGCAGGATTGTCAAAATATTCTTCTGCCATGGAGATATGTGGAATTTTGGTTTTATAAAGATTTATTAATTGAATTTCCCTGAAAAAAACATGAAAGAAATTATAGTTGAACTGCTCCATAAAAAAATAAATCTTCCCCTCAAGAAAATTGAAAACCTTTTAGAAATTCCTCCCTCCCCAAAATTAGGTGACTACGCATTTCCTTGCTTCGCACTTTCAAAAAAATTAAAAAAACCATCAGTTGAAATTGCTTTGGAGTTAACAAGACAATTAAAAAAACTTCCAAAAGAAATAGAAAAAATAAAAAATAACGGTCCGTACATTAATTTTTTCATAAAAAAAACTGCGCTAATTAAAGAAGTTTTGCATAAAGCGTTGGAGGACAATTTTGGAAAAGGCAAAAATAAACAGAAAATACTTTTGGAACATACTAGTGTTAACCCAAATGCTTCTCCCCATGTTGGAAGAGCAAGAAATTCAATTATCGGAGATTCAATTGCGAGAATTTTAAAATTCCGCGGAAACAAAATTGAAACGCATTACTATGTCAATGATGTAAGCAAACAAATTGCAATGCTTTCCCTGGAATTCAGAGAAAAAGACAAATTCGAAGATATGTTAGACAATTACATAAAAATAACAAAAAAAATAGAAAAAAATCCAAAACTTGAAAAAAAAGTTTTCGAACTCCTGCAGAAATTTGAAAACAAAGACAAGAAAACAATTGCCCTGTTCAAAAAAATCGTTGACATTTGTGTAAAAGGACAAAAAGAAATTTTCGAAAAATTTAACATTCACTTTGATAAGTTTGATTACGAATCTCAATATATCGGAGAGCCGTCTAAAAAAATTCTCGCAAAATTAGAAAAAACAGGAAAACTTTTTATAGACAAGGAAAATAGAATCGTCCTCAACCAATCCCAAACTTCTTTGATAAGAAAAATGAGGGCGCCGTATTTTGTTTTGGCGCGGAGCAATAAAACAGGGCTTTATGGTTTGCGTGACATTGCATATTCAATAGATAAGAGCAAGCACGGAAAAAATATAATTGTCCTCGGCGAGGACCAAAAACTTTATTTCGAGCAAATTTCAGAAGCTCTGAAAATTTTAAATGTTAAACCTCCAGAAGTTATCCACTATTCTTTTGTTTTAATTCAGGGAGATAAGAGGGCGAAAAAAATGTCTACTCGGAGAGGAGAACTTGTTTTGCTCGAGGAATTTTTTCAGGAGACAATAAAAAAAGCAGGAAAAGAAATTAAAAAAAGGAAAACAAAGGGAGATGCGAAAAAAATCGCAATTGCTGCAATAAAATATTCAATGCTAAGAAATGACAATGACAAAAACATTATTTTTTCTTGGAACCAAAGTTTAAATTTTGAAGGAGAGTCTGGTCCTTATTTGCAATACAGTTATGCACGTGCAAGTTCAATTTTAAAAAAAGCAAAAAGCAAAAAGCAAAAATTACATATTCCAGAAAAAATTTCAGAAACAGAAATTTCTTTAGCAAAAAAAATTCTTGAATTTCCAGAAGTTGTAAAAAAGGCTCAAAATCGCCTTTCACCGTCGATAATTGCAAATTATTCTTTTGGGCTGGCAAAAACTTTCAACGAATTTTATCATGCAAATAAAGTTATTGGAAGTGACGAAGAAAATTTCAGATTGAAACTTGTTGAGGCATTTAGAACAACAATAAAAAATTCTTTGTGGCTTTTAGGTATTGATGTGATGGAAGAAATGTAAATTAATTTAATTTTCTAATTTCGAATAAAATAAAAACAAAAACATAGCATTTATATACTGTAAAATCTATATTTGAATACATAAATTAAAAGGAGGTATAAATGGCAAAAAAAGGAGGTTTGCAAAAAGTAATTGCTTTTGTTGCTTGGTTGACTGGAGTGATTGTTGCTTTGGCAGTAGGATTCTCTATGACAAACGCTGGAGAAGTTAGCGGAGCATTAACTCTACCGAGTTATCTTGGAGGCGCTGCAGTTGCAATGGTTGCTGGATGGATTGTAGTTCTTACAACAGCTGTTGGAGTGGTTCTTGCAATCATTCATTCATTAAAATAATTTTATTTTGATTTTATTTTTTATTTTTTCTTTTCAATTTTCATATTTAGAAATTTTTAAGTATAATATGTTAAAGACAAAAAATTAATTTATCTCTTTGGAACATTCCCCGGTTTCATAGTCTTAGCATCTTTCCATGTAAGATCAAACATTTGTTCCAAAGCTTGCGAGAAAAACGGAGTGTTGATCCAAACACCAACATCATAACTTGGATGTACATTTGCATCATCTAAAAGCATAAACATTATCTGTTTTCCATCAATAATCGAAAATCGCGCATTCAAATTTTTAACATTCTTAACTTCAGCAACTTTTGACAAATCTTTCGCAACCTTTTCATTATGAGGCCCAATAGGAGCTGCGATTTTTATTTTAACGCCTCTCTTCTTTGCTCTTTCTAATGAAGGCATCAATGATTCCATCTTTCTGTTAATCCCATCACTCGACGTTGCAATAGTTACTGTTTTTTCAGAACCATTGATTAACATATCTAAATGATTGTAAAGATTATTTCTCCCCCTTAGACTTCCTGATAAATCACTTGGCTCAATAAATTTTATTCCTTGTGTAAATAAAGTACTTAATTCTTGAAGGACTTCATCCCCCTTTAGTTCCTCTAATCGTGTTGTTCTTTCTTTTGCAGAAACCATCAAATTTCTTTTAACTCTTTCAATAACTTCTTCAGGTTTCAACGCAACAAATTTTATTGGCTTCCCAAGTTTCATAACAATAAATCCTTTTTTCTCCAATGATTCAAGAATATCGTATGTTCGACTTCGAGGAACATCAGAAATATTGCTCAACTCGCCGGCAGTTGAAACTCCCCGCGAAAGAAGTGCAGTCCAAACTTTTACTTCGTAAAGATTCAAGTCGAAAATTTTTCTCAACCTGCTCAAAAACTCCTCTTTAACAATCATTTTATTATAGGAATTAATCAGCACAGGTATTTAAATGTTTTTGTTCTATTGTTTCTATATAATGACTATATTTTTTTACTTTTCACTAAGAGTTAATAATAATTTATTTTTTCAGAAAAATTTTAATCTCTTTTCTTTTAACTCTAAACTCTTCTTTAGAAAAATTCTTCAATGTTTTTTCTTTATTTAAAATTTCAATTTCTCTTGCATTTGTTCTTCCTTTGATAAATTCTTTTTGTTCATCTAATATTAGAACTAATTCAGAATCTCCAACAATCACTAAGTTAATTTTGTCTTTTTTAACCAACCCTGTTTTTTTTCTCAAACCTTGAATTGCCCGTGCGATATTTCTTGCAAAACCTTCTGCTTCAAGTTCAGGAGTTGTCTTTGTATCAAGTTCAATTTTAAATTCTTTTCCTTTTGAAGCAGGAAATTCCAACACTACATCTTTAACATTCAATTGCGATTTAATAATCTCTTTCAGCTCTTCAATATTTTCCCTGCCTTTTGCATAAATAGTAATTTTTGCCAACGGCCATTTCAATCCGATTTTTTCCTTATCTCTTGCTGCAAGCCCTCTTTCAATAATTTGCAATGCAAAATTGAACTTTGATTCTAATCCAGTATTGATTTTCTTTTTTTCAGTCTTTGGCCATGACGACAAATGAACAGATTTTTTTTCAAATTCCTGAAAAATATTTTCTGAAATGTATGGGGCAAAAGGAGCTAATAATAATGAGACGTTTTTCAAAATCTCTCCTAAAATCTCTTTGTTGTCATTTCTTTCTCGAGTTATTTTAATATATGCCCTTGAAAAATAATTTACAACAAAATTAGAGATTTTTTTAAATGGTTCATCCAAAGAATAATTTTCTAAATCTTTTGTAACAGCTTCAATTAATGAATTAAGTTTGCTTAAAATCCATTTGTCTTCTATTTTTATTTTACATTTATTTTTTTCAAGTTGATTATAATATTTATTGCAATTATGCAACACAGTTAAAAAAGGAATCACTGATTCTTTCATTAATTCGTGAGAGAATCTTTTTACATTCCCCACATCACTTATGCAAAATTGCAGTCTTATTGCATCAACCCCAGTTTTTTCAATCATTTTGTTTGGAAAAATGACATTTCCTTTGCTCTTGCTCATTTTTTCTCCGTTTTTATCAACAACATGTCCTGCACAAATCACATTTTTGTAGGCAGGTTTGTCAAATAAAATAACTCCTAAAACATGTAAAGTGTAAAACCAGCCTCTTGTTTGGTCAATTCCCTCTGAAATAAAATCATACGGGAATCTTTTTTCAAATTCTTTTTTGTTCTCAAACGGATAATGAAACTGCGCGAAAATTGCACTTCCAGAATCATACCAGCAATCAATAACATCTGGAATTCTTTTCATTTCCTTCCCACATTCGCATTTCAATTTAATATTATCAATATATGGTTTGTGTAAATCAAAATTTTTCTGTATTTTTTTAGTACTTTTCTTTTTTAGTTCTTTGATACTTCCGATAATTTCTTTATTCCCGCATTCACATATCCAAATAGGCAGCGGAGTTCCCCAGAATTTGAATCTCGATAAAGCCCAATCTTTAGCACCTTCCAGCCACTTTCCAAATCTTCCTTTTTTAATGTGTTCTGGATACCAATTTATTTCTTTGTTTTTTTTAACAAGTTTGTTTCTAACAGAGCTGACTTTGACAAACCACGAGTTAATTGCGTAGTAGAGAAGTGGTGAATCGCATCTCCAGCAAAAAGGATAAGGGTGGGTAATTTTTTCTGTCTTAAATAGCAGGCTCCTTTTTTTCAAATCTTCTTTTATTTTTTCTTCAGCATCTTTTACAAACATTCCTTTAAATTTTGGGACAATATCTAAAAATCTTCCATCTTCACCAACAGTGTGAACTGCAGGCAGTCCAATTTCTGTCCCAACTCTATAATCATCTTCTCCATACATTACTGCAGTGTGAACAATTCCTGTTCCATCTTCTGTTGTTACAAAATCAGCTAAAATAACTTTGTGCGAATTGCTATTTTGAGTTTCTTTTATGTTAAACAAGGGCTCATATTTTTTTCCAACTAAATCTTTTCCTTTAAATTCCTCGATAATTTTATAATTTTCCCGAAGAACATTTAACTTATCTTTTCCTAAAATTAATGTATCTCCGTCAGGAAGTTTTACTTTAACGTATTTTATTTTTTCGCCAACAGCAAGTGCAACATTTCCTGGCAGAGTCCATGGAGTTGTAGTCCAGGCCAAGATATAAGCGCCTTTTTCTCCTTTAATTTTAAATGCAACATAAACAGATTCTTCTTTTACATCTTTATATCCCTGCGCAACTTCATGGCTTGACAAAGGGGTTCCGCATCGAGGACAAAACGGCACAACTTTATGCCCTTCATACAACATCCCTTTTTTATGCAGCTCCTTTAAACTCCACCACACACTTTCAATATAATTATTTTCCAAAGTAACATAGGGATTTTTCAAGTCGATCCAGTAATTTAATTCTCTCGTTGATTTTTCCCAATCAGAGATATTTGAAAAAACACTATCTTTTGATTTTTTAATAAATTTCTCAATACCATATTTTATAATATCTTTTTTTGAATTTAATCCTAGTTGTTTTTCAACCTGCACTTCTACAGGGAGTCCATGACAATCCCACCCACCCTTTCGTGGAACAGAAAATCCCTGCATAAATTTGAACTTACAAATAATATCTTTAAATGTCCGCACTTCAAGATGGTGCAATCCAGGAGGGGCATTTGCAGTTGGAGGGCCTTCTAAAAAAGAAAATAACTTTTTTTTAGGATTATCCTGAATTGCTCTTTCTATCTCTTTGTTTTGCTTTTTCCAAACATTTCTTGTTTCTTCTTCGATTTTTTTAAAGTCATACATTTTTTTATATTGATAACATGATTTAATAAATTTGTGATTCGCCCGCGTAAAGAGCGAGCAATTAAACTATAATAATAGGTTTAGTAATAACTAAAAAAAGTCTGCAATTCCAGATTGCGTTTATGAATGTCATAGATGTTTTAGGGGAAAGGGGTTTTTAAAATTTCCTCCTCATTCCTATCCAACTTCCCAGGAACAATCAAACACCACGGAGCCAGAACTTTCTCCCCATTAATCTCCTTTAACTTTCCATAATAAAACCTAGACTTAACTCCCAGCCGACTACAAACAATAATCTTCTCAAAATCAAATCCACTTTTCTTTAATTGCCCTCGAGCATCCTCAAATTCTAAACTAATGTCAATCAGCAAAAGCGTATGCGCTCCAATCTTTAAATTCCCCTTAATGATATCAATAAATGAAGTAGGTTTAAAATTTTCCTGCCACTTAGGCAAACTTGCAACCTTTCCAAATTTATACAACGACAACCCACTTTCAGCAATAGCATTAAAAACACTCCCAGCATATAAAATTTTATACTTTACTTTTTTCTTTTTACAACTTTCAATCAAAGAAATATGCGTTGTCGCTGATAATGGAGAACCATAAACCAACAAACAAACATCCTCTTTTTTCGCTATCTCAACTAATTTCTCGCCCTCAACCATTTCCCGATTTGCCTCTTTTACTTTTGTTTTTAATTCCTTTTCTAACTCTTGCTTTGTATAAGGAAACTCTACAGTATAATTTTCCAGATAAATATTTTTGCAATTCTTCAAAATCTTTTTCCCATGCAGGGAAATTCCGCGCGTTGTTAGTCCGAGGCCAATTAAATAAAGTGTCATTTTAAATTGATACATAAACTTCATATTCTATCATATTTTCATTACAATATTTATTTGCAAATTTAATTGCACTTTCTAATTTTTCTTCAACATTTAATAAACTTTCTTTAGATGGGACAAAGTCATTATCCACACACCAATTTATATGAATTTCAAACTTTTCTTTCTTATTTTTCAAAACCACTAATTGATTATTGGCACTCATTTTACAAACTATCTAAGGGAGATTTAATCTTTGATAAATCTTTCGTAGAGACATGTGTATATATTTCAGTTGTTTTTACACTGCTATGCCCAAGAAGTTTCTGAATATACCTAATATCTGTTCCTTGTTCAAGCAAATGCGTCGCAAAACTATGTCTCAATATATGTGGCGTTACTTTAATGCTAATTTTCCTGCCCAATTTCTCCAAAACTTTCTGAACAGATTTTTTTGTATACTTTCCTTTCCTTCCCTCAAAAATATAATCTGTTTTAAATTTGCTCTTGCTATAATATTTCAACAAATCAATTTTTAAATTTTCAGAAATAATTGTAACTCTATCTTTTTTCCCTTTTCCTTTCTTAACTACTAATAAATTCCTATCAAAATCAATATCCTCTCTTTTTAGATTAATCAATTCCTGTAATCTAAGTCCAGAAGAATATAGCAATTTCACAATTAATTTATGTTTCAAATTATCGCAAGATTCGATCATCTCTTTAATTTTTTCCCTAGAAATTACCTTAGGCAATTGCTTTTCTTTTTTCTTAATCGGGACTTCATCAAATGAAAAAGGATTTTTCAAAATTTCCCTAAAAAAGAAACTAATTGAAGCATACTGCAATCTCATAGAATTTACTCCCAATTTCTGCGCCAACAAATACGACTTAACACTTTCCCTTGTCAGATTAAGTCTACTTTTTGAAATAAAATCCAAGAATCTTGAAACATTGTAACTATAAGATTTAATTGTTTGTTTAGAATACCCTCGTAAAATACACCTTTCCTTCAACTCCTGCAAATATTTTTCATTGGATTTTGTATAATCCATATTAGAACTTATCTAATAGAACTATATAAATTTGCGCTGAAACTTTTGAATTGTAACATTTTTAGGATGAATAATTAGATGTAATGGATGTTCATTTCAATTTCCAATCTCCTCCACAGCGTCGGTAAACCAAAAATTCTAATTTTGATATCTTCGTTTAACGCTCCAAAATGAAATTAAAATTTCACTTAACACGCTGATTAAACGAAATTGCTGAAAATAAAAAACTAAAATTGTCTACCTAACCCCACGGAAAGAGCGCGCGAGTTTTCTACGAAAACAGATAGTCGGCTTCGCCGAAATTTATAATTTCAAGGTTTCCAAATCTACTCTATCGTAATTGTATAATTTCTTTTCTGTTAAATCATAATATGAATTTTCATAATCATTTTCTTTGTTTTGAAGATTAAAAAAATTCTTTTGATAAAGATAAATTTCTGATTTAAGTGGCTTTCCAGGATAACACCATAAAACCCATTTTTCCTTTCCATTAAGATACCTATTCGGCAACTTTAATCTTCCTTTTGAAACAAGGTAAAAAACCAAAATTTCTTCAAGAATAAAAAGTATACTTTCTTCATTAATCTTCTTTTTTGATTCTTTGATATCTTCTTTAAGATATTTTTGAAAGATTTTATCTTTTTTGTAAATCTCTTTTAATTTTGAAAAATAATTCATAAAATCTTTTACCTCAAGGAGTGCCTGATTCCACGAAAGAAAACTAAAAGAATCTCGAATATACCAACGATTGTTATTCAAGATTTTATTGAACTCATTTTTGTGAGAAATCATTAATTGTTGGAATTTTTTATTTAATTTTGAAGGCTCGCCTTTTTGATAAAAATAAAGATTATCGGAATATAAAAAAGATAGCCCCACATAAGGATACATTATTTTTTTAACAAGTTCTTCTATATAAGAAAAACATTTAGTCGCACTTTGGATATTTGAAACCTGACTCATAGAAATTCCAAATACCAACATTCCTTCTTTTGAAGGAAATTTATTGATGTCAAAAAATTCATTTTCTTGTATTTGTTTTTTCTTCGCCATTCTATATTTTCCTATGCAACCATGAAAAGTCAAAACCCTTCATAAATTTATTCTTTTCCAAAAATTTAATTGAGGCAAAATTATCTGTTTTTGCTAATCCACATATATAATTTGCTCCCTTTTTCTTTAAATCTTTTATTCCTTCTTCAACCAACCTTTCGATTATTTCCTTTCCTCTAAAATCTTTTTCAACCCAAGCATTTTCAAAAGTTACTTTTCCAGTTGGGATATGATGGGCAAACATCACAAATCCAATAATTTTATTGTTTTTTTCAGCAACAATCAAAGAGTCTTTTTTTGAGTTTACCCAATTTCCTAATTGTTCTTTTGTCCAAAAACCTCTAACTTTTGAATCAACTCTAAATTCTTTAACAGATTCTCCAATTTTTATTATTTCAGAAATGTCTGAAATTTTCATTCTTCTAATTTTCATTTCTTCCTCCATACATATTAGTTTAATTCGTAATATAAAAATCTAACGGAAACTTCTTTTTTAGAAAAAAAGAAGGCAAAAAAGCGCGCTCTTTCCACCACCCAACGACAATTTTAAAGACAATTTTCAGCAACTACGATATCAAAGAATTTTCGGAAATTGGA
>JAFCDB010000011.1 GCA_017609885.1 Candidatus Pacearchaeota archaeon | reverse complement strand
TCTTGCAGAAGCAAGAAATTTATAAAGTTCAGATTGTTTGTTCATTTGACTTACCTCCTTTAGTCAATAAAAGTGGTAAGTCATTTTATTTTATAATGGTTTCACCAAAGCCCGAAAACGATTTATTTATAAATTCAAAAGAAGAACAAAACTTATATACATAACATCATTTTATACAATAACGAGGCAAAATATGAGCAAACAACCAAAACCAGATTCAAAGAAATATACAGATTTAATATCAGAAATTCAAAAAGGACAGATTAAAGTTCCTAAATTTCAAAGAAATTTCGTTTGGAGTTTAGATAAAACTGCAAAATTACTAGATAGTATTTTGAAAGGTTATCCTATAGGGACTTTTATTTTATGGGAAACAAACGAAAGATTAAATGATATAAAGAATATTGGAAATCTTGAATTGCCAGATATTCCTGACGATATAAAAGTCCAATATGTTTTAGACGGACAGCAAAGAATCACATCGCTTTATGCGGCTTTTTTGGGTGCTAAAATTCAAAAAGAGGGTGAGAAAAAAATAACAAATTATGCAGACATCTATGTAGATTTAAACGGTGATGTAGAAAATAATGATAACCAAATTGTTATTTCAGAAAAACTAGACGAAGGCACTTTTATTACACTTCACGAGGTTTTGAATTTTAACGAAAATTTACTTGAAATCAAGGAAAAATATTCTGATGAACAATTTAAAAGAATACATCAATATTCCCAAACATTTTCTACTTATGATTTTTCAACAATTGTTCTTCGTAAAGAAGATATAGATTCTGCTATTGAAGTATTTACAAGAATAAATACTGGTGGACAAACTTTAACACTCTTTGAAATTATGTCTGCTAAAACCTATGACGAAGAACAAGATTTTGATATGGAAGATAGGTTTCAAAAATTACTAAAAGAATTAGAAGAAAGAAAATATGACACAATTTCAAGTTCTGTAATTCTAAGCGTTATATCTCTTATTTTGAGCAAAAATAAAGAGTGTAAAAGAAAAGTCATTTTACAACTGGATAAACAAGCAATAATTGATATTTGGGATGATGTCATTTCTGCCCTAAAAGAAAGCGTTGATTATTTCCGTTCTGTTTATCGTATCCCTGTTTCCGCAATTTTGCCTTATGATTCTTTATTGGTTCCATTTGCATACTTTTTTTATTTTCAAAAAGAAAAACCAAAAGGAGAACAAATAAAATTTTTAGAAGAATTTTTTTGGAGAATGGCTTTATCTTTTAGATACTCCAGTTCATCAGAATCAAAGCTAGCTCAAGATATAAAAAGAATTGATGAAATTTTAAAAGGAAATAGACCAAATTATGAAGATGTAAAGGTTTATTTGAGTTCTCCAAAAGACTTAATTGAAACAGGTTTTAGCGCAGGAAGTAGTTATTGTAAAGCAATTCTATGTTTATTGGCATATCACGAGCCAAAAGATTTTCAAGATAATGGAAAAGTAATCCTAGATAATTCATGGCTAAAAGTAGCGAATAGTAAAAATTATCATCATTTTTTTCCAAAGGCATATTTAAGAAAAAATAATATTGGAAATGAAAATAGCCTTGTTAATATTACTTTAGTAAGTGCGGATTTGAATAAAAGAAAAATCAAAGCCAAAGCACCTTCAATTTACATTCAAGACTTTTTAGATGAAAACGAAGAGTTGCCAACCTCTATTAAATCACATTTAATTGACAATTTAGATAATTTTGGCGTGATGAGTGATGATTATCTTGTCTTCTTAGAAAAAAGAGCCAATTCAATTTTTAATGAACTGAAAAAGAGAATTGAATTGAAACACAAAGAAGACAAGCAAGAAGATAAAGTCAAAGAATTAATCATCAGTGGGGAAAATGAGACATTAGAAATAAAATCCACTTTGCGTTTTGATATAAAAGAAAATATTGTCAATAAAAAGCTAGAATATGTTATTGCTAAAACGATTTCTGCCTTTTTGAATACTGAGGGCGGAACTCTTATAATTGGTGTTGATGATGACGGAAATACTTTAGGACTTGAAAAAGACTTGCAAACATTATCTAAACAGAATATTGACGGATTTGAATTACATTTAAGACAAGTCATTAAAAAGTATCTTGGAGATTTCTTTGAAAAATATATCAAAGTAACTTTTCCGAAAGTTGATGATAAGGAAATTTGCTTGATTCAAATTTCAAAAAGTGGAAAACCTATCTTTGTTACTTTTGAAGGAAACGAAAGTTTCTTTGTTCGTAATGGAAATTCATCAATACCAAAGAACAGACAAGAACAAAGCGAATACGAAAAGTTACACTGGAATTAATAAGGAGTTTTCCTTTTCCCAATTCACCCCTAACCCCTCTTGGAAAAAGAAAAACGAAAAAATCAAATTTATAAGAAATGAAGAAAGCCTATCATAATGAATGAGAACGAAAAACATTTTTTGAACTTCTCGCTATCGCTCGACCACGCCTTGCAGGCTCTCCTCCTTTCAGTCGTCGGGGCGTATAACAAGGGATATACGGTTCAGCCCTCCGCTCGGGCTTCACCCAAATTTTTCTTTCGCTACGCTTCAGAAAAACTTCGTTAAATCCCGATGTTATAAGAAATTTGAAAATTTTTCAATTCAATCCCAGCCTAACCAAAATTTCTTTTGCGTCGAATTTTTCCAAATCTTTGTATTCCTGCCCTGTTCCTAAGAAGATGATTGGTTTTTTTGTTACGTGGCCTATTGAAATAGCAGTTCCTCCTTTTTCGTCGACATCTGCTTTTGTTAAAATTGTCGCGTCGATTTGAAATGATTCGTTGAATGCTTTTGCCTGTTCTGTTGCGTCGTTTCCTGTTATTGATTCTGCTACGAAAATTTTTAAATTTGGCTGTGTAACTCTAACAATCTTTTCCATTTCTTTTAGGAGATTGTCGCGGGTGTGCATTCGTCCTGCTGTATCAATGAGGACGACTTTTATTCCGTGGGATTTTGCATATTGGATTGCGTCAAAACCGACTGCTGCAGGATCTGAGCCATAGATTTGATGGATGACTTTAATTCCAAGTTTTTCTCCATGTTTTATTATTTGCTCAATTGATGCTGCTCTGAAAGTATCTGCTGCTGCAAAGATGCTTTGTATGTTGTTTTCTTTTAGTAAATTGGCAATTTTTGCAATTATTGTTGTTTTTCCGCTGCCATTTATTCCAAAGAAAAGAATCACAAAGGGTGAATCTGATTTTTTTATTTTTTCTATAAAGTCAAAAGGTTCTATTAATATGTTTGAGACAGATTCTTTTAGTGCTGATTTTATTTCTTCTTCAATGTCTGATTTTTTTATTTCCATGTTAATTAGTTTTTTTTCCATGTCTTCTCTAATTTTATCTACAACTGAGAGTGCTACATTGTTTTCTAAAAGGAGCATTTCGAGTTTTTCAAAAAATTCGTTAAATGTTTTTTGGTCGATTGTTACTGAGGTGAAGTGGGTTTTGATTTTCCCAAAAATTCCTTTAGATTCTTCAGGAATTTTTTCTTCAACTTTTTCCTCTACTTTATCTACGAGATAATTTATTTCTTGTTTTGTTTCTTCTATTTTTTCCTGAACTTTTTTTTGTTTTTTTTGCTCTTGGATTTGGAGTGCAGACTGAGTGGCAGGATGTTGGGCAGAGGTTTTGGAAGATGGCTTTGTTTTGGGTTTTTCAATAAGTTCTTTTTTATTTTCCTGTTTTTTTTCTGGCTTTTTTTCTTTTTCTTTGATTTCTTCTTTCTGTTTTTTCTTTTCTTCTTTTTCTTCTTCAGCTGACTTTTTCTTTTCTTTTTTTCTTTTAGTCTTTTTTTCTTCAGGTTTGTCACTAGATTTAAAAAAATTCGATAGTTTTTCTTTAAATGATTTGAACATTTTGATTTTTCCTGTATTAGTTAAATCCGAAACATATATATATATATTTCCCTTAAAATTTTATATTGATTGAAAGGAGGTGATGATAATAATGAAAAAGAATTTTATTTTTGTGGCAGTTCTTGTTCTAGGAGTGCTGATGGTTTCGTTGGTTGCGGCGTGGTCATGGAAAACTACAGGGGATGTTGTTTCTCCTATTGGGATGGGTGTTCCTCAAAATCCTCCTGCAGATTATACAAGAACTTTTGAGATTAATGGAGTTATGTATAATCTGAAAGGAATATATGTGTCGAAAAGTGAAAATATTGCAAAACTTGGATTGAAAAAACTAAACACTGCGGAATCAGAAAGAGAAATTTCAGCAGAATTAAGAGTGGGGGAGAGTTATGTCTTTTCAGAATTTCCTGTTAAGATTTCTGTAACGAAAATTATTAATCCATTCTTCAGACGTTTTGATATTGCAGTTGTAGACGCAGAGTATTATGAAGGAAACGGAAATCCTGGATTTAATTTTGTCCAAGGAAATGGGCTTTATGTAAAATTAGATAACTTTGAGTTGAAAGATAGTACAGAAGACATTAATGTTTTGTTTCCAGAAGGTGCTGGGAAGGATGAAGATAATTTGTTGAGGACAGCTTATGATATAAGCATTAATTTTGATGCAGATATAGAGGATTATTTTGTGGCTTTGTTTAATGATGGGACAAATTTTGAATCTTATATAATGAGAGCAACTAATTTTTTGACAGCAAGCGGGGTGGATAGGGCAACGTTTCAGTATAAGGATAGTAATGGATATTGGACAGATGTTAAAGTTGATGCCCAAGAAGGAGATGTTGTTTCAATTGGAAATGTAGAATTTTTGGTTGTACATATTAATAAAAATCAGAAATCTGTTCGGCTTAATAGAGTTAGTACAACAAGTGATGTTTTGTTTTCTGATGATGACCTGACTTTTGATGACTATATAGATGACTATTTTGTAGCTTCTTATTATCATGGGAATTATCCAGAATCTTACTTGATGAGAGCAACAAATTTTAAGATAGAATCTAACATAAATAAAACAACTTTCCAGTATAAGAAAGATGGTGTTTGGATAGATGCAAAATCAGATGCAAGGGAAGGAGATGTTGTTTCAATTGGAATGGCAGAATTTAGTGTTGGAACAATTCTTAAAAATGAAAAAACTGTGAAAATTTATGCAAGACAAGATACGAATTTCTATACTTTATTCAATGATGAAAATAACTTTGTGATTTTGCCTCCTACTGAAGATTCATATTCTGAGTACGAGTTTGCAATTAGGGATCAGTCAGAACGAATTTTGTCAACTTATGATATAGAATTTAAAGTTGAAATAAGAGGTCATGGTTCAGGTGGAGGGGGGTAGTGGCGGCGGCGGGGGAAGTGGAGGCGGAGGAGGTACTAACTGATAATTTATTTTTTTATTTCCTTTTCTTTTTATTTTTCAATTTCTTTCAAAAATTTATCAACATCAATTCTCTCTTTGAAATGTTTTTTGTTTGCAGTTAATATTCCACAATTTAGAATCAACGATAATGCTTCAACTGGTTTGTCTAGGAAATGTTTTACTTTTGTTTTATCTAATGCCGATTCATAGATGTGCTTTTCTATCCATGTAACTGGCAGGCTTGTTATTGTTTTATTAATTTCTTCATCTGAAAAATATAATTCTCTTTTTAGAACTCTTTTAATTTCTTCTTTGACTGTGTCTGTTGCGTAAAGTTTGATTTTTCCTTCTAAGGCATATTGGATAATTTTTCCTGCTTTGCTTTGTCTGCTATAAAGAGCCATAAAAATTACATTTGTGTCTATGACTGCCTTATTAATGTAACCATTCATCTGCAATTTCTTTCCTTACTTCTTTTGATTTTTTTAGAATATGGTGAAAAGAAATATTTTTTTCCTTAAGCTTGGATTTGAATAAATCACTCGCTTCTATAAATTTGAGTTTTTTATATTCAATAATTAATTTTTCTATGATTTCTTCTATGTTTCTTGTTCTTTCCTCTAATTTTAGATTAATGAGGTTTTTGTGCGATTGTTCCGAGATTCCTATTGTTTTCATATACTTTTATAAATTTATAAATTTATAAATCTTTCGGTGATTAAGTATAAACTCCATAACCATAATGATTATAAGTTTTGATTGTTTGTTTTGATTATGATTACTTATAATGATATTTATGAGGCGCTTCGGAAGGAGAAATATTCTGAGCAGTTGCAAGAGTTGCCGAAGAAATTTGTGTCTGAAGTTGCAGGATATATTTCTGAGAAGAAGAAATTGGAACAACAAGAAGAGGGATTATTTGCTGATGAGATTGCGAAGAATAAGAAGCAGTTGGAAAATGCGAGAGTGATTTTTGAGGAATTGATTCTTTTGAGGAAGAAGAAAATTCTTGGGCTGGTTTTTGTTGCGTCTGAAACAGGGATTAGCAAGAGAGATTCTGAAAATATGCTTGATTTTGAAAAAGAGTTGTTTGATAGTTTGATTGAAGCTGTTAAAAATGCAGAGAAGAAACTTTCTGCGCAATTTGATAGTAATGCGGTTGTTGAGGAGGATAAATTTGGGCTTTTGCTTTTTTTAGAAGATGTTGATGAACTTGTAGGGTTTAGTGGGGAAACATTAGGGCCTTTTGCAAAAGGAGATATTTCAAATTTGCCTAAGAAGATTGCTGATATTTTAGTTGCTGATGGGAAGGCAGAGTTTGTTAGTGAAGGATAAAATAATTTTGAGATTTTTGTAGAATATTTTAATCTTAAAAATTATGAAAGGAGATTTTATTATTAAATTTAATATTAAATAATTCTTCTACTTTGTTTGAACGTATTTTGCATTATTTCTTTTGTGTAAGGGCCTGGAACTTCTCCTGATTCTGCGTAAACATAAAGTGCAGTATCAAATATTTGGTTTGCAACTGAGAATAAAATCATAACTGATATAAGGTAAACAAATACTAAAAATAAAGTTATTAAGAATCCAATGATTCCTCCTGCTATTGCTCCTAAAATTATTATTGGAATTCCTATAATGATGCCTAATATTATGAAAATGAATGCTGACAATCCCATTCCAATTGTTTTTACTAAATATTCTCCCCATGTTTCTTTAAGGATTTGTATTGATTTTTTTATTGCGGCAAATGGCCCTAAGTTTTCATAAACTAAAATTGGCATTACGAAAATTGTTACAATGCTCCAAGCCATTCCTAAAATTCCTCGAACAAGTAGCAAGGCAAATTTTCCAGCACCTTTTGCTTTTTTTGCTACACTTTCAATCATTTTTAGTATTAAACCAACTGTTGCAGAAAGAATACTCCATAAAAATATGATATGAATTTTTGAAAACGCAAATTTTATTGTTCTTGTAAATTTTGCTTCTTCTCTGCTAAATGCTATTGCTGTAGTATAAACTACACATACATTAAAGAAAGTGGCAATAAATGCAAGTCCGAAGTATGCCATAAATAAAAATGCAAATTCTAGAAATCCAAATACAAAAGATTCTTCTCTAAAAAGGTGAATTATAACTGTTGGAAAAGCAATAGCTAAAACAAATAAAATTGAAAAAATAATTGAAAGAATTGGAAATATAAAAAGTTCTTTTTCTTTTTTCATAATTGAGAAGGTTAATTTAGTGATTTCCCAACTCCTTGAAAAGACTCCCATAATTATGATATGGGAAATTACTTTTTAAATGTTTCAATTAGAGTTAATATCTCTTCTCGAAATTTCTTTGTGGTCTTCTTGGTCTATCTTCCATGGGTTTTGCTTCAGAAACTTTGAGTTCTCGTCCTTCAACTTCTTTTCCGTTGAATTCTTCGATTGCTTTTTTTGCAGCTTCATCGTCTGAGATAGTTACAAAACCGAATCCTTTTGACCTTCCTGAAAACTTGTCTTTGATTAAAGTTACTTCTTCAGTTTCGTATTCTGAAAAAAGTTTTTTGAAAGCTTCTTCATCGACACTAAAAGGTAAATTACCTACGTAAATCTTCATTTTTCCTCCTTACACTTTTATGAAAAGAAATATTTCATTGAATTTATTTGTTCTTGCATAAGTTTGGGTGATTAATTAAGTTTTTAAATGTTCGCATTCAGGATTTTCAAACAATTAAATTTATTAACTGCCATTTTCTTGTCTTTCTATGGAAATAAGTCAGGCAGTTACAGGTTTGATTATGATTTTTGTAGGTGTGGTTTTAATTGGAGTTGGGTTGTTTTTTTGGCCTGCGCTGATTTATGGGATTCCTATTTTGCTTTTTGGGGTGTTGATTTTGCTTAATGTTGGAAGGGAGCGAAAGATTGAGAGGATAAAAAAATTTAAAAAGGGTAAAGGATAGGTATTTTTATGGCAGAGATAATTGTTACATCAGGAACAGAAGTTCCTGGGAAGAAAGTTGTAGAGATTCTTGGGATTGTTAAAGGGAATACTGTGAGGGCGCGGCATGTTGGGCGGGATGTTATGGCGGGTTTTAAAAATATTGTTGGGGGCGAGATAAAAAGTTATACTGATATGATTTCTTTTTCACGGGAGGAGGCATATAATCGGATGGTGAATGCTGCGATTGAGAAAAAAGCAGACGCGATTATTGGGGTAAGGTTTATGACTTCAATGGTGATGCAGGGTGCTGCTGAAATGTTGGCGTATGGGACTGCTGTTAAGTTGAAGTAGGATTTTATTTTTGAGACAATAAAATTTAAATAATGGATGTTTCTTGTTATTTCATGCCTCTATAGCTCAGTGGCTAGAGCAACAGTTTTGTAAACTGTGGGTCGTCGGTTCGAATCCGGCTAGAGGCTTTCTTAGAAAGACTTTTAAAACCTAGAATTATGTCTTGAATATGAGAATTGATAGAAATATTGATGGAATTCGCGCATTTTGTGATAGAATATGGCTCCAATTAGCTTCTGGATCTGATGGAGAAGGCATGATAGATTATGCTTTAAATAATTGGAAGAAAGTTATTGGTTATGAAAATCTAGAAGAATTTTATGATGAACGAGGAATTGCAGAAATGGATTCTAAAAGAAAATTAAAAATTGCAGATGAGGTTGTTAGAAAAATTAATAGTAGTTATTATAGGAATCCTCAAGGTAAACTTTGTCATTCAGTTTAGTTTATATTAAAATGTCAGAAGAAAATAATGAAGAAAGAGAAGGAAGGTGAGTAGAAAATTCAGATGCATATATGAGTGGTGAAACTCATCTCAAGATAAAAAGATTTTTTTAATGAGATTTCTTTAAGAAAGTCTGAAAAACTAAAAAAATAGATTATGACCCTGATAGACGATGCTGGTAATCAAAAAATATTTTCTTCGTATGATAAGTTTGCAATTATTCTTTTTTCTCTTCTGATTCTTCATATTCCTGCTTAGTATAAATTGCTAAATATTTTATTTCGCATAAACTTAGAGGGTAAATTTTTTTGAGTTTTATTAAAAGTTCTTTTTGAACTTTTCCGGAGATTGTTTCTGAGACAAGCTCTTCAAATGTTTTTTCTTTTGCCCAGTTTGTCAGTTCTTGTTTTGCTTTTTCTCTGAGTCCTTTGAGAACTTTTCTTGTCACTCTTTTTCTTGTTATCATGAATGGCTTTATTATTACTTTGTTATCCTTACAATTTGCGATAAATGAATCTTCTGAGTAGTCTGTTCCTTTTCTCATCATTCTTCGAAGGTATGAGGGCATTAATTTCACTTCAATTGGTTTTGCAATTGCTTCTTCTTCAGTTGCTTCAACAATAAGTTTTAAATCTAATGCTTTTCCTTTTAATTCAGGCGTTAAATCTAATTTTATTCTTTTTTCATCAAGATTTTTGATTGAAGTGTTGTAAACCTCAATTTCTTTTTTTAGTAGAGGAATTTTTATTGGGAAGAATTTTTTCTTTATTTGTTTTTTTGATTTTTTTAATGCCATTATTCAAGTATTACTTTGCTGGCTCTAAGGCCTTTTTTAGATTGGTGTGCTTTTTTGCATTCTTTGCATGTGTAGATGAATACGTTTCTTTTCGTGTTTTTTGTTTTTCTTTTCCATTTTTTAATTGCTGGTTTGCTTCCGAACTTTCCTTTGTTTCCCATTCCAGGCATTGCGTTTCTTTGTTTTGCTCTTATTAATGAGCCTCTTCTTAGAGTTCCTCGCTTTACACCTGTGGCTAGGAGTTTTATTTTGTGCTCTGTTTTCTTTTTGCAACTTGGGCAAAATCTGTTTGTTGTTTTTGGTTTTTTCATTTTATTTCAATTATTTATGAAAATGTATCTGAAAGAAGGTTTTTAAAAGTTTTTAATTGTGATTTTTAAGTTATTTCTTGGATTTTATTTCCATATATTTTATTCAGAAATACATTTTATAAATCTTTCTATTGTCACTACTATTAAAGAAAAACAATTAATTTACCACATTCTCTTACTAACTAACTTACTAAATAATTAACTAAGAAACATTTATATAGCTAAAGAAATTAATTGTTGGAAGAAGTTTGGTGAAATCCTTTGATTTTTGGAAATTCCCTTTGAAATATTTAGGGTCGATGCGATTTCATGTTCCTCCTCCATTCCCTCCCTCCCGCCCGGATGGGGAAGAGAATAATGAAATTGCATCTCAAATTTATTTCAATCTTGGAAAATCAAAGCCAGGATTTCACAAATAAAGAGGCGAAAATGAAAAAATATTTGTTGCTGATTGAGGATGAGAAACTTTGGGAGAAGTTTAAGTCGATTATAGAAAAAGATATTAATAGTGAAATAATTGAATTGATAAATCGAACTATAAAGGAGAAGAAAAATGAATAAAAGAGGACAAATCGCAATCTTTGTAATAATTGCCGTCGTAATTATTGCAGCCGCGATTGGGATTTTTATCTTTCGTGATGCGATTTTTTCTACATTTACAACAAGCAAGTTTTCTGAAGTTTATGAAACTTATGATGATTGTATTGAGCAAACAACTTTGCGAGCAACTGAGATTGCAGGCATGCAGGGAGGGTATATTGAGTTGCCGGAGTTTGAACCTGGAAATGAAAAAAATCCTTTTTCTTCGCAACTGGATTTTTTAGGAATAGGAGTTCCTTATTGGTATTATGTTTCGCGTAGTGGCGATGTGAAAGAGCAGGTGCCTTCGATGAATTTGATTGAAAATCAGATTGAAGATTTTTTAGAAAGTGAATTGAGACATTGTGATTTTTCAAGTTTTAGAGCAGAGGGAATAGTTATTGAATTAGATGAATTGGATGTTAAAGTTAATGTTCGTGACAGCAGAATTGATGTTGATGTTCGGAGTGATTTAGTTGTAGAGAAGGGAGATTTGATAGAAAGGAAACGAGAGCATGATGTTCGAGTTGATACAGATTTTGGAGAGGTTTATAAGCTTGCAAAAGATGTTTATTCAAAAGAGAAGAGTGAGATGTTTTTGGAAAATTATGCAGTTGATGTGATGTATAATTATGCGCCTGTTACTGGAAGCGAAATTAGTTGTTCGCCGAAGGTATGGAATCCTCGCGAGGTTTTTGATGATTTGAAAAATGGTTTGAGTGCGAATGTTGGGGCTTTGAAGTTAGAGGGAAATTATTATGAGTTGGATGATAAGGAGGATGAGTATTTTGTTGTTGATATTAATAGTAATACGCCAACGAGGTTTTTGTATGATGAGTCGTGGCCGACGCGGATTGAGGTTTGGCCTGCTGAAAATAGTTTGATGGTTGCTGAGCCTGTGGGGCTTGAACAGGGACTTGGGATTTTAGGATTTTGTTATGTGCCTTATCATTTTGTTTATGATATTTATTTTCCTGTTTTAGTTCAGATTCAAAAGGGAGACGCGATTTTTCAGTTTCCTGTTTCTGTTGTTGTTGATAAAAGTATGCCACGAAATAGTTTGGATGGTAATGGAAATGAGGGGAATGATTTAGATGAGTTTTGTAATTATAAGAATACTCAAGTTCGAGTTTCAACTTATGATTCGGATATTGAGCCGTTGGAAGCTGATATTAATTTTGTTTGTTTGCAGGAAAGGTGTTCTATTGGAAAGACAGGAATTCAAGGGAGTTTTTCTGCGGATTTCCCGCAATGTGTTAATGGCAGAGTTGTTGCAAGTGCTGATGGATTTTTGTCTGAATCGCAATATATTGATACAAATACTGAGACAAGTGTTGAATTGATTTTGAGCAAGTTGTATGAAGTTGATTTGGAATTGCTTGTTTCTGGAAGAGGGGTTGATGAGGGAGGGATTGTTATTGTTAGATTTGAAGGAGAGAGGCATGGAACAACTGCAGCTTATCCTGAGCAGGAAACGATTAGTTTAGTTAGTGATGAGTTGTATAATGTTAGTGTTTCTGTTTTTTCTGGAAGAGAACTAAGGATTCCGGCAAGTTCGACGCGGCAATGTGTTGAGATTCCTGCTGGCGGGCTTATGGGAATTTTTGGAAAGACAAATGAAGAGTGTTTTGAAGTTGAAATGCCTGCTACAACTTTGGAAAATAGTTTGAGTGCTGGCGGAAATTCATTGGAAATTTTTTCTGAGGGTGAGTTGAAGAGTGCAGGAAAATTGAAAATTAATATTCCTAGTTTGCCGACTGTGAGAGATTTAGAACAGGTTCAACAAAATTATGAGTTAATTGAGAGTAATTATTTGGAGGTTGATTTGAGATGAGAGTAGATAAATTTTGGAGTGTAAAAGAATTTTTGAATTCCAGATTCCCACTAAATCGAGACTTCGTCTCGACACCCACCCAAGCCCGACTTCGCCGGGCAAATTTTGAAATAAAAAATCGCTTGATTGTTTCAAAAAATATTTTGTCAGTATTCTTTTTTATCTTCCTTTTTATTTTTTTAATTTTTGGTGTGAGTGCGCAGACAACTTTTGGAGGAGATACTGGAAGTTATTTTTCAGGAGACAATAGTTATTCTTTTTCAAATCCTAATTATAATCAGGCGGGTTTTTTTGGCAGTGGTTTTGGGAGATTTGGGGAAGTTGATCCTGCGTTGGAGCAGGAAATGTGCAGGGAGAGAAAGGATTTTATTATTCAGATTGCGCCTGGAGCTTGCACTCCTGCTGTTGTGAGAAGTGATTTGCTTGCTGAGCAGAATGTTCCTGTGTTTTGCAAACTGCAGGCAATTCAGATTAATCCGTTTATTGATGCTAGCGAGATTAGAAGTATGAGAATAACTTCTATTGGAGAGAGAGATTCTATGATTGCAGGTGAGGGATATTATCGGCCGAGGAGGCAGAATTTTCAGGATACAGGAAGCGGGTTTTTAGGAAGTGATAATGCTGGTTTTCTTGTGATTAATTTAAAGAGACAGCCAGATGAAAGAGAGCTGCCCGATTTTGTTTCTGGGAATTTGACTGCAAGGTTACAGTATGATGTGCCAGAGGGTTTTGGACTTGGAACAAAGGAAAGGATAATTCCTGTGATGAATGACCAGGAGTGGGAGATGAGCTATTTGAATTATGGTTTTTTAGATGGCGAGGGATTTTTGAGAGTTGATAGTGTTTCAGGAGAGAGAGCGAGGATTTCTGTTTATAGAGATAAAACTCATAAATATACGACGTTTAATGTTGGAAAGGGTCAAACTTCCGGAGAGAAATATTTGCCAGGGCATTATTGCAATGCTGCTTTTTCTGTGACTTATGTTGATGCAGTTAAGCCAGAAGATAAAATAAGGGTTGCAATTGATGGAGAGGAGTATGATGTTTATGAAGGAGATAGGTTTGCAGATAATCTTTGTTATGTGGTTGATGTTTCAATTGATAATTTGGGAACGAAGAGCGCGACTTTTGATTGTCATGGAAAGAAATTTACTTTAGAGCTGAAAAATAAACCAGTTGATTTAATTGTTGATGGGGATTCTGGAGGATTTTCTGTTGGTGAAAAAATTGAGGGAGATATTTATCTTGGAGAAATTGATAATTCTGCTGCTGGAATGTTTGTTGTTTTAGTTGAAGCTGAGAATTTTAATTCTGAAGTAAGAAAGAATGTTGTGAATTTTGTTGAGGAAATTAAGAAAGGAAAGTTAGATAATGGAGAGAATATGGTTGTTTTGTTTTCTGGACAAGATGGGAAAATTGCAGATTATAAAATTAGTTTTGTGGAGTTTTCAGGAGGGCAGGATTTTGATTCGGAAAATAGAAATTTTGAAAATTATTTTGAAAAAACAATTGAGCAGTATAAATATATTGATGGTGAGTTTGATGGGAATGTTTTTTTGAAAAGTGAGGCAAGTATTGGCGAGAGAGCTTTGAGAGACGGGATTGATTTTGTGGAGGGTAAGAATAAGTTTGCTACAGAGCACGAGTTGAGAGAAAGGTTGAGGGAGAATTATGAGGGGGAGGTTTTTGAAAATCAGTATGATACAGAAGATGCGAGTTATATTTTTGAGCTTGGGGAAGGCAGTCATGTAATTAGATTAGAAGATGTTGAGGAAGTTGGTTTTGAAAGTTTTGGTGTTTTGTTAGAGATTGATGGGAATCAAAAAGAGGCAACAGAAGGAGATTTTGTTTACGAGAGCGGAGAGAATACAATTGAACTTAGGAGTTTTGATGAAGATGGGGCGAGATTTGTGAGGAGATGTGGTGAGCAAGGGGGTGGAGCAGAAGTAATTTCTGTTGGAAGTAAAATGGGGATTTGTGGGAAGTCGATTTTTGTAAAACAGATTAATCTTGACAGAGCTGTGAAGATAAGATTGAATCCTATAAATCGGAGAGTTGGGAGTGTTGTTAATTTGAGCTACCATATTGGAATTGAAAAGAGAGCAATTGAACTTTCTCCTGAAAAAGCAATGGATAGAATTGAAAAGTTAAATAAAAGTATTGAAAAATGGGAGAATATTGCAGATGGTTTGGGGAAGACAGTTAAGGGAATGAAAGCAGCGTGTTTTTCAACAAGTGCTGCTTTGCAAATTAAGAATTTGTTTTCAGGAATGGGAGGAAAAGCAATTGCACGACAAGAGGTTATGAGAGGGGAAGGGGGGTGGAATGAATTTTGTGCTGAGCATAGTTCCGAATATCAAAGTATAGATGATTGTTTTGGTGAAAATGCTAAGGAGATAAATAGAGATGTAAATAAATTTGCTGATGAATTAAAGAGAATAAATGATGAGATTGAGAGAATTGAGTCTGGGAGCGGGATGGTTTTAGATTCTGGATTTGGTTCAAAAGTTATTGATAGTAGTGAAAGTAAGGAGGCGTTTTTTAGAGCTAATGATGAGGCGTTTGAGGGGTTGGAATGGAGTGTTGCGCAGGATTTAAGTTATGAGCAAATGAAGGAAATTGTTTTGTATGAGAGGTTGAAGGGGAAGAGTGTTAGTGGGCAGTTAGGAGATGTTATTGAAAATAAAATTGATAGTTTGAATGGAGAGATTGAGGATTTGAGGATAGAAGCGAATAGAGAAACTGAAGCTGATCAGAATGGTATTTTAGGGAGAGTTCATGTTAATGTAAAGCGTCCATCTGATCCTCGAGCGTTGCAATATATTTACGGAGGAGCTGTGACACAACAAAATAATAAATATGATGTGGGCATTGCGACACCAATTGAAAAAGTTGTTTATGATAGGAAGGAATATTATGTAATCTTAAAACAAATTGAAGGAAGTTCGCAATATGTTATTGATAAAGCTGGTGAAGATGTGCCTTTAGTTTATGATCTCCAAGGAAATAGGATTGCAGATGAAGATGCTCAGGAAATTGCCTCGGAGTTTGATATGTTTACCCAATTTACTTCATCATCCTATTCAAACAAGTATAAGAATCCTGAAGTTTTGTATTATGAGAACGAACCTTACAAAGGAATGCCGGCAATTGTTCCTTTTGATACTACAAATGGATGGTATGCTGCGACAAAGCAGACCCTTCCTGTTTTTGGAAATGTCGGGGCGTTTCATGATAGTGGCAGAGTTTCAAGTTTTTGGATTTGCAATGTTGGTGAAGATGGTAAGCAGGAATTTAATGCAGGAAAAGATACTTGTGCTTTGTTTAATGTTCATACTGGGCAAGCAATGGATGTATTTCCTGGACTTTCTGAAAGTGAGGCAAGAAGAAAAGTTAGAGATGGGATGCAGGCACTTGAGAGAGCGGCAGACCAATACAAAAAAGGAGTTAAGACTATTACTATTTCAGGTAAGAGAATAAAAGTAGGAAATCCTGCTGTGAATTTGCCTGGAATTCAATGCCAGGATTTTATGTCGCCGACTGATTGCAAGATTTTGTTTAATGTGTGCGATCCTGTGATTTGCCCTTCTTCGAGGTGCAATTTAGGGGGAAAGTTTTATGCTAATGATGTTATTGCGACTGGGATTGTTGGCGGAGTTTTTATGTGTCTGCCAAATGCGCGTGAGGGAATTGCAGTGCCAGTTTGTTTGACAGGAATTCATGCAGGTATTGAGAATTATGTTTCAATTTTGCGAGCTTCAAGGGAGTGTTTGCAGGAGGCAGTTGATAATGGAAGGTATATTGGAATTTGCGACCAGATTACTGCGATTTACAAGTGCGAATTTTTCTGGAGGCAGATTTCTCCTTTGATAAATACGATTTTGCCAAAGGTTTTGGAGTTTGCAACTGGGGGTGTTTCAAGGGGGGGCGGAGAGTATATGTTTGCTCAAAGTTCTTGGGATAATATGCAAAACTCAATTGATTATTTCAAAAGTGAATATGCTGAGAATTCTTTGCGGGCTTTTCAGATTCGTTCTACAGAAGAGATTGGGACGCCGGTTTGCAAGACCTTTGTTTCAACTGTTTTTCCTAATAAGTTTAAAACATTAATTGAGCCAGATTCGCCTACGCAGTTTACTGCTTGGTTTGATGAGATTCCAATGACAACTGCTACTACGCCTGCGATGTCTCAGTATAAAGTTTTTTATCATATTTTTGCAGGAAATGATCAGGGAGTTCAGTTTAATGTTTATTTGAAAGATGCTCCTGGGGCTTCGTTTTATGAGAGTGCAGGGATGCAGCATGTTGCAACTGGTTTTGTTAGGAAAGGAGAGTTTGTTTCAGAGAGCCGGGATGATTTGCAAAGTGCTGCAGGATTTCAGCAGTTATGTGTTCGAGTGAATGCGCAGGAGGAGTGCGGATTTAAGAGAGTGAGTACGAGCTTTGCTTTAGATTATTTGCAAGATAAATATATTAAAGAGCAGATGACTGAAACAGGGATTACAAGTGAGAAGGAGTGTATTGCAGGGACGCCGAGTGCGTGGGCTTTGGGAGCTGGAGGTTTGTCAGCTCAGAGTTTAACTGAAGATGCATTAACTCCTGGAATTTATCAAAGGGGAATAATTAGAGTTTGCGCAACTGATAATCCTGGAAGTTCAACAAATCCTGAGCGGTGGCAGGAAGTTGGGCATTGTGGAAATACACAGATAAAATGTTGGTTAGATAAAGAGAGCATTTACAAAGCATTTACAGATGGACATGTTGGGGCGATTAACAGGACGATTGATAGTTTAAATGAGGCTGCTGAGCAATATGAATTTGAAAATGCTTTTGTGCAGGATCAAGAAGAAGTTGATGCGAAGATTGCGGAGATTCGTAATATGATTGATGATTTGGTGGCTATTGATAGTTTTGAAATTATTGAGCCGAATTCTAAAGTTGTTTTAGCTGAGTTAAGTGTTTTGGAAAATCCTAATGAGTATTATTTAGATAGTGATAGAGATGCAGAGGTTAATTATTTGAAGGCGCAGATTTATGAACTTGTGGCTGGGCTGGCGTGGGAGGATGTTTTGGCGGGGAGGACTATGGCAATGGAGAAGATGGCTGTGGGGGTTCCTGAGTCTGAGGAAGAAGAGGAGGAAGATGATGAGGAAGAAGAAAAGAGGTGCGAGGATTGTGGAATTGGATTAACAAATTGGTGTGATAAGGAGGAGTGTGAGGATTTAGGAGATAATTGTGAATTTGATGATGGGTGGTTTTGGAATGGGTGTAGGGAGCGAGAGGAAGATATATTAGAAATTGATGTTGAGGATAGAAAATATACTAATGAGGAGATTGAGCGAGCAATTCGAAGTTCAGGAAAAGTTAGTGAAAAATGTTCTACTTTTGTTGATGAGATAAAAAAATATTCTGATAAATATGAGGTTAATAGTTTATTTGTTACTGCAGTAATGATGCAAGAAAGTAGTTGTAATAAAGATGCAGTATCAAAAACTCGTTGTAAAGGATTGATGCAGATTTGTAGTTTTGATTTATGTACAAATATAGGAACTAAAAATCAAATAATAAATCAGTTTGATAAAAACATTGAATGTGGAGTGAGTATTTTAAGACAAAAATATGATAAAAATAAAGATGGAAAAGTTTTAGAATGTGATGGTAGGGAGATTAATTATGTTGGATGGGCTGCAGGATTAAGAGGATATAATGGATGGGGATGCAATGATGATAATGAATATGTTGATAATGTCTATCAGAGGTATATTAGTTTGAAAGAGAGTTTGACTTAATGCGGGGAACAGGATTCGACGTCGGATAGGAAATCCTCGCTACATTCCAAAATCAAAGATTTTGAAACATGCGGGGAACAGGATTCGACGTCGGATAGGAAATCCTCGCTACATTCCAAAATCAAAGATTTTGAAACATAAACCCAAGGGTTCGAATTTTATTATGCGGGGAACAGGATTCGAACCTGTGTAGGCACTAAGCCAACAGATCTTGAGTCTGCCCCGTTTGACCGCTCCGGCATCCCCGCATAATTTTATAAGAAATAGGTTGCTTAAAAAGTTGTTGATTTAGGAAAATTTAGTTATTGGAAAAATCTCCCACCGCGACGCCCCGACCGCCCACCCCAAGTTTGGAAATCAAATTTTTAATTTGATTTCTTATTTTTAGCGTCGCCCACTACCTCCTTGCTCTCGAATTCGCCTTCGGCAGAATTCTCCGCGGGAAAAATGCTAATGCCTGGAACAATCTTTTTAAGATAAGATAGTAGATGTAAGTCATATTTGAGTTTTGAGCATTAGAATATTTCCTAGAATTTTTGTTGAGCTCCGAAACAAAAATTCCTTTCCTTTCCCAAAATTAAAAATATCGAGCGGAGCGAGCAATTTTCCCCGTGGCGACAGAAGTTTATTTATTTCCCTTCCCTTTCTTATCAATCTCTGTCAGCTTCATCTTTTCTTCTAACCCTAACTTCTCAATAAGTTCCTTATATCTATTTCTAATTGTAACCTCTGTAATTCCTGCAACATCTGCAACTTCTCTTTGAGTTTTCTTTTCGTCGTTTAGTAAAGCTGCGACATAGAGTGCTGCAGCTGCAATTCCTGCTGGGCCTCGTCCTGAAGTTAATTCTTCGTCGTCTGCTTTTTTTAAAATTCTTAGAGCGTGGTTTTGTGTTTTTGGTGACAAATGTAGGATGCTTGAAAATCGCGAGATGTAATCATTTGGAGAGCTGGGTTTTACTTTAATTGTTAGTCTTCTTATAATGAATCTGTATGTTCTTCCGATTTCTTTTCTTTCCATATCTGAGGCCTGGGCGATTTCGTCAAGTGTTCGTGGTATTTTGTATGAACGGCATGCTGCGTAAATACATGCAGCAATTACAGATTCCATGCTTCTTCCTCTTACAAATCCTCTTTGCAAAACATAATTGTAAATTCGCGCTGCTTCGTCTCCGACAACTTGCGGAAGATTTAGATAAGATGTAATTCTTCGAAGTTCTGCCATCGCCAATCTTAGATTTCTTTCAATGCTTGTTGAAACTCGTTCCTGCCATTTTTTTAATCTTAAGAATTTTCTTGTTTGTTTTGTGTCTAACTTGTAGATGTCTGATATTTCGCCGACATTTGTTGTGAGTCCTTTGTCAAATTTTTGCATCGAGATTGGAGCTCCTGCTCTGCCTTTTTTCTCGCTTTTGTCGAATTTTCCACCCATATCTGCGCCAGTGTCAACCATTTTTTCTTCGATGATTAAACCGCAGTCATTGCAAATTACTTCTCCGTGTTCTTCGTCATATGTTATGTTGATGCTGTTGCATTCTGGGCATCTTTTTACGTGAGTCATTTTAGTTTTATGTTTTGTTAGTCAAATTTAGGGCATTTTTCTCTGTCCCGCTCTCCCACAGACATTGCTTGGCTTACGCCTCGCAATGTTGAAATTTTAAATCGAAAAATGTCAATTTTCAACTTCAACAAAACTTATTTAGTAAGTTTTATAAACTTAGTGGAGAAAGGTTTTTAAACGTTGTTATTTGATAATTTTATGAAAGTTAAAAAAACTTATGTTGTGAAAAGAAAAATGCTTGGAAGTCCACTTGCAAAAGTAGATTAAAGAGCAATTAATATTTGTCATGAACATGAAAGTATTAAACTTGGAATTAAAACGAAATATAGAGAGATTATAGGAGAGTATAGTAATCCTAGAAGTTTGAGTTCTTTATTTGTTTTTGGAATTGGTGCTGTAAGAGATTCTGAAGTTAAGATTAGTGTTGAAGGCAATTTTTCTAAAGAAAGATTAGAAGAATATGCAGATAGAATTGGAGATATTTTTGCAGCTGAAATTCCTGAGGAGAGAAGTATGTGGGAAATTTTATATAGAAGAACATATGGATATTATCATGATGAAGAAGTAGTTAAAGATTCTAAATAATTATCCAACCAAAACTCCCTGCACGTTTCCTTCTTGGCTTGGGCGGTTTGTGATTTTTGCTTTGCCAAGTTCTGTTTCTACAATTGCGCCTTTTGTTAAAATATTTTGTCTGGCGAGAAAGCGGTTTGATGGAGTTTCTGAAACGTTTTTTATTTCAACAACTTTTGATTTTTTTGTTTTTTTGTCAATTATGTTTATTTTGTTTTCATTTAAGAGAACTGTTTTTTTGTTTCTGCCCCGAGTTCTTAATATTTTGTTTTTTCTTTCTTTTATTTTTACAATTCGTGGTGGCTTTGCTAAACTGTGTTTTTTCTTTTTACTTGATTTGTGATATCTTCCGCCTGATATTTTTTTTCCGAGTTTCATATAACTTGATTTAATTTTGGGTTTAAATATGTTTTTGTTTGTGAAAAGTTAGTAAAAATTTCTTTCAAAACATTTAAAAACCTGCGTAACAAAACAAAATTATGGTGAACGGTATTGAACGTCCTTTGGACCTTTTGAATAATTCAAAAGGCAAAGAAATTTTGGTGCAGTTGAAAGGTGACAGGCAGTTGGTAGGGACGCTGCTTGCATTTGATATACATATCAATGTTGTATTGGATAATGCAAAAGAAGTTGCGAACGGTGAGACAAAGAGAAGTATGGGGTTGACTTTTTTGCGAGGAGACACTATTGTTTTTATTTCACCAGCATCAACAGCTTCCAAAGGCGAGTAATTGTCAGTTTTTATTTTTTTCATGACGCTGTTTCTATGGCGTTGGTTATAGCGGAGAATTTATTGAGCACCTTATAATACTTTTCGGATTTTGGAATTCCAAATTCCCTCTCAATTCGACTTCGTCGAAAACCCGCCCTTGCCACCACTCCTTTTATCTTCCACAACACTTAGGAATTCCAAAATCCTTAATAGAAATACTGAAGAACCTGAAAGTTATATAAATGCTTTTTTCTTTATTTTTCCATGACAGAAATTACATTTCTTGGAACAGGAAGTGCTGTACCAACAGCCCGAAGAAACCACCCAGCTCTGCTCCTAAAGTATAAAGCAGAAAATATTTTATTTGATTGTGGCGAGGGAACACAAAGACAATTCCGAAAAGCGCGTCTTAACCCCTGCAAATTGACGCGGATTTTTATCACGCACTGGCATGGAGATCATGTTTTAGGAATTCCTGGATTATTTTATACATTGAATTTAAATGGTTATAGAAAAACTTTGTATATTTATGGGCCGAGGGGAACTAAAAAATATTTGAATGCAATGATGAAAATTTTTGCAAATACTGGAAAGCTTAATTTGAAAGTTAAGGAAATTTCTTCTGGAATTGTTGTTGATGAAAATGATTTTAAAATTGTTGCTGAAAAAATGGAACATGGAACTTCTTGTTTGGCATATAAATTTATTGAAAAAGATAGATTGCGGATTGATAAGAAGAAACTTGGAAAGTTGAAAATTGCGAATTGTCCTGAATTAAAAAAACTTTCTCAAGGAAAGAATGTTGTTATTAATGGGAAGAAGATAAAATCAAAGGATATTACTTATTTGGAAAAAGGCAAGTCAATTGCAGTTGTTTTAGATACACGGGAAAATAAAAATATTTTGAAAATTGCTAGGGATGCTGATTTGTTGATTTCTGAATCGACTTTTTTTAATGAAAATGAGCTGGCAAAAGAGTATGGGCATTTGAGTGTTGAGCAGGGAGCGAGGATTGCGAAAAAGGCAGGAGTTGGGAAATTAATTTTGATGCATATTAGCCAGAGATATGAAAAAGATATGAAGGAGTTTTTGACTGTTGCGAGGAAGATTTTTAAGAATACTGATTTGGCGAGGGATTTGGATGTTGTTGAGGTATAGAAAGATTTTAAATACAACTATTTCTTTATTTCCTTATGGACTCGTAGCTCAGCCTGGATAGAGCGCTAGCCTTCTAAGCTAGAAGTCGCAGGTTCAAATCCTGTCGGGTCCAGTTTTAAAATGGAAAGTTCCCTTGAAAGATTAAGCAGAGTATTTAGAGCAGAGAAGGTAATAAAAATTCTTGTTAAGGAGAAATTGTTTGACCGGGATTTTTACGATGCTCTTAGAATTAGCAGGGAAAACGCTTATGGAGCAATTGAGTTGAATATGACAAATGGACATGACAGGGAGCAAATTCAAAATGCAATTATTTATTATTCAATTAAGTATGGGGATAATTTGGGAGCGCTTGAACTTCTTGGAAAAATGAGCTTTAAAAAATGAAATAATCTCCATCAATAATTTTAAATAAAGTGTTTTTCTGAGTTAGATGTGCGCGGATGGCACAGCGGCTACTGCGCTCGCCTGCAGAGCGAGTTTTCCCGGGTTCGAGTCCCGGTCCGCGCTTGAAATTGTAATTAGATTTGATCAAGAGAGATTTAGAGAATTAGTTTTAGGTTATCGTGAAGTTGATAGTGGTTATGAATTGCAATAATTATTATAAACTAATTGATTCTCAGGAAATTATGAATCGGGAAAATCTTCGCGCGATAAGAAATGTGTTGGATGGAAGAGGTCATTGCCTTGGAGAATTTACTTGTGAAAATATTAAGAGAAATTTAAAAAAGCAAGTTCCGAGTTTGCAAATTAAAGGGCTTGAAGTGACAAGAATCAATTATCCAGGATTAGGAATAGTTAGGGGAATTAATAAGGGTTTTAGCGAAGATATGAAATTACTTTTAGAGAGTATTGGAGAAAAAAGAAAATATTTATCAAGGGTTTATTCAAGGTATACTCCATGCCCTGATTCTTTTCAATCAGTAATTAGTTGTTATCATGGAGATGTTTTGCTTTTGGAAAGTACTAAGGATGAAATTAGAATTGAATTTTTACGTGAAGTAGTGGGGAAGTATAATAGATGTGAAATTATTAAGGCGTATGGAGATTACATAAAAGAAATTGCGCAGAGATAAAATATGTTTGAATACTTCATAGATAAAAGTTTAAAAAGTTCTTGTAGTTACTAATAGAATGTATATTGTGAAACAAAAAATTAATGGCGGGGATTATTTTTATATTCGGAGGGCTGTGCGTGATGGAAAGAAGGTTATGTCGAAATTTGTTTGTTATGGGGGGAAGACGCGGGAAGATGCTGAGAGAAAATTGAGGGAGTTGAATGAACCAGAAGAGGGAAAGAAAATCGAAACTAAATTGACAATTGAGGAACTTGCGAATTTTTGCAAGAAGAAAGGTTTTGTTTATCAAAGCGGAGAAATTTATGGAGGGTTTGCAGGGTTTTGGGATTTTGGACATTTGGGAGTTGAGATGAAAAATAATTTGAAAGATGATTGGTGGAATTTCCATGTTCGGAAGAGAAGTGATGTGGTTGGAATTGATGGTTCGATAATTTCGCATCCGAAGATTTGGGAAGCATCAGGACACTTGGAGAGTTTTAGTGATATTTTTGTTATCTGTAAAAAATGCAAGAAGCCAAATAAAATTGATAAAAATGAACTTGGAAAAGTTAAGTGTGAGAACTGCGGCGGGAATTATGATGAAAAATCTGCTAAGGAATTTAAACTGATGTTTGAGATAATTATTGGTGAAAATACGAAAAGTTATCTTCGGCCTGAAACAGCGCAAATGATTTTTACGAATTTTAAATTTGTTCAGGATAATGCGCGTTTGAAACTTCCGTTTGGAATTGCGCAAATTGGGAAAAGTTTTCGAAATGAAATTGCTCCTCGTGATTTTTTGTTTCGTTGCAGGGAGTTTGAGCAGATGGAAATTGAATATTTTGTAAATCCTAATGGAATTTGTCCTTATGAAATTGGCGAGAGTGAGATTTTGGTTTATTCTGCAGAGATGCAGGAAAAGGATAAAGAGCCAGAGAAGATGAAATTTAAGGATGCGTTTGATAGGAAAATTATTAGCACGAAGTGGCATGCTTATTGGTTAGAACAAGAATTCTTGTGGTTTGTTCAGCTCGGGGCAAATCCAGATAAGTTTAGAATTAGACAGCATATTTCTGAGGAAAAGTCGCATTATGCTTTAGATACTTGGGATTTGGATTATGAATTTCCTTTTGGGTGGAAGGAATTACAGGGAATGGCGAACAGAACAGATTTTGATTTGAAGCAACATCAGGAATTTTCTAAGACAAATTTAGAAATTATAGATAATGAGAAAAAGATTTTGCCTCATGTTGTTTGCGAACCGAGCCAGGGAGTTGAGAGGGCGTTTTTGGTTTTTCTTTGTGATGCTTATTGTTTTGATGAAAAGAGAAATAATGTTGTTTTGAAATTGCATCCGAAATTATCTCCGGTGAAAGCAGCTGTTTTTCCGATTGTGAAAAAACCAGAATATGAGAAAATTTGCGAGGATATAGTTAAGGATTTGAGTGAGGATTATAATGTTGTTTTTGATAAAAGCGGGAGTATTGGAAGAAGATATGCGCGGAATGATGAGATAGGGACTCCTCTTTGTATTACAGTTGATGAAAAAACTCCTGAAGATGATTCAGTTACTGTTCGTGATAGAGATAGTACAAAGCAAGTTAGAGTTAAGATTAAACATTTGAGGAAAGTTGTTGGCAAAGTTGTTAGGGGTGAGAGGTTGATGAAGTTGGGAAAGAAGGTTGAGACCAGGAAGAAAGAAAATTAAAAAGAAAAAATTAACAACAATTCCTATGAATCATTATTGCTTTTATTCCCACGAGAATTAAAATAATTCCCCAGAAATTTGGCCAATTAACTACTGCGAATTGTTGATTAATCAAGATTAAAATTCCTAAGAGGATAATTCCAATTCCACATTTTTTGTGGTGTTTTGAGTGTATTGCTTGCATATTTTTTACTTTTGGTTTTTTCGCTTTCATTTTTCACATCCTTATTTTTTATTTAATGAATTATTGTTTTTAAGAATTTTGGAAATCTTCTTAAACTTTGATTTCCTTTTCTTAACATGAAAAAACGTTATGGACTTTTTTTAAGTGTTGATTTCTTGGAGCTCTTTTAGTTGCTTTTTTTACAATGATTTTTTTCTTTTGTTGTTTTTCTTTATTGGTTTTCTCTTCTTTATTTTTTTACATAGTTTGTAAATTATGAAAATTATTGTTAAAAAGATTATTATGGAAAGGATTATGTAGAGGGTTGTTTTTATGTATTTTAGGAAAATTGCGAGATATTTTTTTTCTGTGACATAAAATGAATCACTTGCAACTGCTGTTTTGTTGTCTATATCATAAGTTATTTGAGCGTAGAATTTGTAGAGCCCGAGATGTGTTTCTTTAGGAAGTTGGAGTGTTCTTTCAAAGTTTAGTTTTTCCTCAACTCCGAGAGTGTCTTGTTTTTCTGCTATTAATGTGTGATTTTCGTCGATGATCCAGTATTTTAAGTAGACATCCATTTCCTGAATTTTTTGGATGTTTTTTATTTCTACATCTGCCTTTACTTTGCTTCCTGGAAGGACAGCTTTATATCTTAATGGGATGTTTAAAATTATATCAAATAGTGGTTCTTCTTCAAGATATTCGCAGGTTCGGTTTTGTTCAGGGATTCCGACAAGGCCTGTGCAGGTTCCTTTGTTTACGCAGACTCTTTCCTGGATTCCAGATTCAGGGCAGGGTTGTGGATACCAATCTGTGCAAACCCAATCATAGATGCAAGTTGGAGCTCCGCCACCTCCACTTGGACCGCCACTTGGAGGGGGTGTTGGTTCTTCATCTTCCTCTTCTTCAACAATCACATTAAATGTTATAATTGGAAACCAGCCAATGTTTGCTTTATATTCAGTGGTTGTAATATTTGGATTTCCTGAAGTGTAAGTTGTTGTGAATCTAAAATCATAAGATGAAGTTGTTGAATTTCCTCCTGCAAGTCCTTGATGGAAACTTTCAACTTCATAAGTTGAAGTTGTTGCGTTGAAAGCCATGGCTAATGGTAAAAAGAAAGTTAGTGTTAAGATTGTTATTATGATTTTATTTTTCATTTTTAATAATTTTTAAAAATTTAGTAACATCCTCAAAAAGTTCTTCATCAATTGATGCAAATACTAATAGGTCATCTATTTTACCGTATTGATGAATGATGAAGTTTCTCATTGATTTTGCATGCTCTAATTTTTCAGCAAGAATACTATCAATCATTTTTGTTTTAGTAAGTATTTTAAAGAAATCATTTTCACTTTCAGGTGTTTCAAATCTTTTTTCTTTTATAATTAAAGATGCAAGATCTGTAACAGATTCGATAATTTTTTGGAAATATCTTTCACAAGCTGCCTTTTTTTCAAAATTGTTTTTATATTCTTCAAATATTAGAGGTTTAATTATTTCAAGTTCCCCAAGATATTTTTCAATCTCATTAATTTTATCTTTAATTCTTTTGTTCATATATTATTCTCCCCTTTTTATCAATTTCTTTTTTTATTTTATTTGATAGAAAATTATATACTTGTATATCTACCCTGTCATTTGTTTTTGATGAGATTTCAATTCTGAATTTTCCAGAGTCTTTTTTTGATATTTTTGAAAAGACTACAGCAATATCAATGTCTGACATTAAAGTCATTTGATTTTCAGCTGCTGAACCAAATAATATTATTTTTTCAATTTCTTTGAAATGTTTATTTTCTAAGATAATTTCTTTTGTTTCCTCGATAATGTATTTTATTTCAGACCCCTTTTTAAGATTAAATTCTAAAGAAAAATTTGAGAGTTCATCAATTGCCTGGAATTTTTTTCTTATATCTCTTGATAGCCTGGTTCTTTCAGAAAGTTTAAGAGATACTCCAAGTAATTGTTTTTCTATAATTTTTAATTCACATTTGCCAAATAATTTTCTTATGTGCTGACTTTTTTTTATTATATTAATTAAACTCATTTTATTATCATCATTGTGTTTATTGTTATCATAATTAAGATAATCTGGTTTATAAGTTTTTTGATTTCCCCCCCGATAAGTTAACAGAGAATGTTAGTCATATCTTACCCACATTGTTGCTACACAACTATCACAAGTTCCGTCGTCATCAATTGTATAAAATCTTAAAGATTGTCCTGCTGTGAAAGTATCTGTGCATCCTGTGTCTGTTCCATAATAATCTGAAGCGAATATTCCTCCTGCAGTGTCAATGTCAGTTTCGCAATCTGTTCCTGTTGTGTCTTTTCTAACTTCCACAGTACTTGTTATTCCTAAACAAGTCCCACACATAACACTCATTGCAGTTATTGTTCCTGAACAGGGTTGCACACTTCCTACAGAAGGGTCTTCTCCATTTCCCATACTAAATTCATAACTTGTATCATCTAATCCTCCTGATTCTTCTCCGAAAAAAACTGCTTGATGAATCCCACAATCATTGTCTGAAATTAATTTTTCCGTAATTTTAACATCCCCCTCAAAATAACCTGCATAACTTCCACCTCCCTGAACTCCATAAACCCCATATTGCTTTCCTGCACCAGGACCATCATATCCTAAAACACCAAAAACACTATAGTCTGAATTAATACTGCCTTTTACACCCCCTATTGCTTTTCCTGTTCCTGCAATGCCTAAACTTGTAGCATTAATTCCATATTCCTCATGCGGAGTCATTCCTCCAATACCTAAAGAACTTGTAATATTCATATTTCCTGCAACATCTAATTCGTATGTTGGACTCGCTGTGCTTATTCCTACTTTTCCTCCCATAATTGCCATTACACTATTTGCAGTTACCTCATAATTAGATGCAGGATTTCC
>JAFCDB010000029.1 GCA_017609885.1 Candidatus Pacearchaeota archaeon | reverse complement strand
ACATTTTTCTCAATTTAAAATCTACATTGCTAGACAAATCATGTCGAGCAATGCTGGGCGGGCGGGTAGGGAATTGAGAAAAATGTTCAAAAATTTAATGGTTTCACCAAAGCCATAATTTGTGGAAAAAACAGGGGACTTGGAAGGATTAAAAATAAAACAAAATAAAACCTCTTTGTAGCCCATAACCGAAAAACTTAAATATAACCTTAATTATAGTTATAATACCCTAAATGATGGTTATTTATAAAAATGAGTTTAATTAAATTTCTTGAGGAGAATAAAGAAACAAGAAAGATATTTGGAGAACGTGAGCTGAAGATAATCGAAAAACAATTGCTGGGAATTAAATTAACACAATCAGAAAAAAATCGATTGTCGAGAGATATTCGTAAAAAGTTTGAAGTAATTGGAAAATTATCGAGATTTGAAGACGAGTTTAATTTAAAAAAAGGTAGCGAGATTAGAAAATTAATTGATGATGTTAAGAAAAGGATATTGGATAGTGAATGGAGAAATCAAATTAAAGAAATATGGTTGTTTGGCTCATCTGTGACAAATGAAAGAACTTTTAGATCTGATATTGATATTGTTGTTTTGTTTAAAGAGAAAATTAGTTTAAGGAAATCTACAAAATTTAGAATAGAATTTTCTTGGAATAAAAAAATAGATGTACAGGTTTTTGAACATCTTTCTAAAAAAATTCAAAATTCTATTTTAAAAAATCATAAGGTTTTATATAACGATGGATGAAAACAAAAGAGAAGATAAAATAAAAGAGATAGAGAAGTTTATTTGGGAATTGGAATCTGTTTTACCAATAGATTTTGAAAGTTATAAAAACGATTTTAAGATAAGGGATGTTTGTGAGAGACGTTTTGAAAAAATTGTCGAGGCTATTGTTGATTTGGCATTTATTGTCATTAAGGAGAAAGAATTAAAGATTCCTGAAGACGATGAGAGTTCATTTATTCTCTTAAAAAATGCCAACATTATTTCAGAAGAATTAGCTAAAAAATTAATTCTAGCTAAAGGAATGAGAAATATTATTGCACATGAGTATGGGAAGATAGACGATAAATTAGTTTTTTATGCTGTAACAGAAGAGTTGATTTTAGATGTTAAGGAATTTTTAAAGAATGTCTCGGAATTGAATTAAAAAATATCAAGCACCTCATCTAACTCTTCATCTGAAAAATTTTTAATTTCCTTTGGTTTGTCTTTTGATTCGACTTGTTTTTGTTGGAAGTTATTTTCATATTGATTGTAAGATTCTTCTGGTTGTGTTTCTTGCGTATCTCCGAAAAGTTCATGAATCGCGTCAATTTGAGTTGTGTCTGCAACATACGACGGAACTTTTTCCTCCTGATGTTGCTCTGGAGCAAACTGCGGTTTTTCCTTTCCATGTTCTTTTCTCTCAGGAGCAAATCCTTGTTTTTCTTCAACAGCTTTTTGAATTTCTCCTTCGACTTTCTTATCTATTTCTTTGACAATTTGTTCTGGCGGTCTTTTTTTCTCGTTGTTTTCAAAATGCTTTTTGAATTTTTTCTTTTTGAATTTGTTGAAATGTCTCTTATGATGATGTTCTTTGTATCTTTTATTTTGATGAGATTTTTCTTCTTCATTAGCTTCTTTTTTCTCCTTATTAAATTCCTCTTTTATTCCTTCTTTAATATGTTTTTCTTTTTGAGATTTTTCTTCAACTGGTTGTTCTTTTTCAAGCTCTGCAACATATTGGGAAATTTCATAAGCAGCGTCGGCATTTACCGATAAACTATCAATTCCCCATTCAATTAAATGTTTTACCATTTCTTTTTTGCTTGCTGCTTGCCCGCAGATTGACGACTCAACTCTCATTTCTTTACAGGTTCTAATTACTCGCTTAATTGCATTTAACACTGCTGGGTGAGTTTCGTCGTAAAGATATTGGACATCTTCATTTCCCCTATCGACGCCCAAGGTGAATTGTGTTAAATCATTTGTCCCAAAACTCACAAAATCAACTCCAACTTTTAAAAGGTCTTTGATTATAAGAGCAGATGCAGGTGTCTCAATCATTATTCCTTTTTTTATTTTATTAAGTCCAAGTTCGTCTGCAATTTTTTTTGTTTCCATTATTTCTTTAGGGGAAATCACCAAAGGAATCATAAATCCAAATTTTTTATCAGGAGATTTTTCTGCAACATTTTTTATTGCGTTTAGCTCTGCTTTGAAAATTTCTGGATTTTTTAAGCTGAATCTTATCCCGTGATTTCCTAACATAGGATTGGCCTCATCGTCTTTTGGAGCCCCCTCTAAATTTGCATATTCATCTGAGCGAATGTCTGAAGTCCTAATCCAAATTTCCTTGAAAGGTTTTGAGATTTCTTCGATTCCTTTTTCTATAATTTTTGAGTATTCTTCAATGTTTTTTTCTTTGACAAATTTTATTGGATGTTTTCCTGAAGATGCGATTATTCCTTCTAACCTCATTAAGCCAATTCCTTCTGCTTTTGTTTTTGCTGCACGCTCTGCTGCTTTTGGGAGATCGACAAGAACTTTGATTTTTGTTTTTGTAGAGACAACTGGTTTGACTTCTGCCTTAACATTTTCACCCTCTCCTTTGTAAATTTTTCCTGTGAATCCGTCGACAGTTATCATCTCGCCGTCTTTCAAAACTTCAGTTGCTTTATCTGTTCCAACAATCGCAGGAATCCCCATCTCTCTGCTTACAATACTTGCATGGCAAGTCAATCCCCCCTGGTCTGTTACAATTGCTGCTGATTTTTGCATAGACACAACCATATCCGGGTTTGTCATTCCTGTGACTAAAACATCTCCTTTTTTTATTTTATCAAGTTCTGATAAATCGTGGATTATTTTTACTTTTCCTGAACCTATTCCTGGAGATGAGCCAAGCCCTGATAAAATTTCTTCTCCTTTTATTTCGCCTTTTGAGGATTTTGCTTTTGTTGTTATTGGGCGTGATTGTGTGATGTAAATTTCTCCGCCTTCTAATGCAAATTCAATGTCCTGCGGTTTTTTGTAGTGGTCCTCGATTTTTATCCCATAATTTGCAAGTGATTTTATCTCACCGTCTTCTAAAGTTTGCGATTTGCTCTTTTCAGGATTTAGTTTAACTTCTTCGACTTTTCCTTGGGAGTTTCTGACAAGTGCTATTTTTTTGTCAGAGATTTTTTTCTCTACAATTTTTAGTTCTTGTGTAATTTCATAAGTATCTGGTTTTATTTTTCCTGAAACAATTCCTTCGCCTAATCCGAAAACTGCTTCGATGACTACGTTTTCGTTTTCTTTTATTGGATTTTTTGAAAACATGACTCCTGATTTTTCAGAGTCGACCATTTTTTGGACAATTACCGAGAGTGAGAATTTTTCTTTTGAGAATCCGCGTTTTTTTCTGTAGAAAATTGCGCGCGCTGTGAACAAACTTGCGAAGACTCTTTTTACTTTTTCAATTAAATCCAAATCTCCTTTTACATTTAAGTATGTTTCCTGCTGTCCTGCAAAACTTGCGTCGTCTAAGTCCTCGGTTGTTGCGCTTGAGCGAACCGCAACAAAAACCGGCTCGTGACTATGCTGCAGAATATTCAGTGCATCTGCTTTTGCAATTTCCAGGGTTTCCTTATCAATTCCCAAATCCTCATATGCTTCAAGAATTTCTTCTTTCAAATCTTCAGGAAGCTCATGATTAATTATTAATTCGCGGATTTGTTTTGATTTTTCTGCTAATTCTGCAGTGTCATCTACATCAATGCTTTCAAGAATTTCTTCAATTTGTGTTTTTATTTCTTTGGTAAAATGTCTGTAGGCGTCAGTGGTTATTGCAAATGCCGGCGGCACTGGAAGTTTTGCATTAAACATCTCTGCGAGATTCGCACCCTTTCCTCCAACCAACTGCCCTGCAGTTTTATCTAATTCATAAAGCCATTTGACATAAGAATTTTTGCTCGCCTCTTTTTCTTCCATAATAATTAGTAAATAAGAGGATTAATAAAGTTTATTGTAGCTTTGTATCTTCTTTATTTGTTTCTCTTTTTTCAATGAAGAAAAGCAGGCATCCTGCAACTAAGAAAAAAACCCCAAATCCTAGATTTGTTGCTAAAGAAATATCTTCAAAGCCGACTACTGCGCCGAGCATTGGGATTCCTGAATTTACAACAAGCAAGATTCCCAAGACAATTGAAACTATACTTAATGTTTTGAAAAATATTTTTGCTCTCATTTTATTTATAGTTTATTCAGGTTTATAGATTTTTTGGTATCTTCTCAACAACAATTTTTGTTTTGCAAGGTAACTTTGCTTTATTCGCCTTTTCAACTGTTTTTGCAAGTTTTATATTTTTCTCTCCACTAACAGCAACCTTGAAAAGATATTGTCCTTTATTCACCAATGCTGCTCTGCCAATTGTTTTTCCAAATGATTTTTGCATTCCAGTTTGCATTCTGTCTGAACCTGCTCCAGTTAACATTTTATTTTCTCTAAGAATGTGGTGCGGGAAAACTTTTACTTCAAAATAAAATTGCCCCAGAATATTTTTGTCGAGTTTCCTTGTTATTGATTGGCGGATTGCTTCGAGTGCGTTGTCTCTGACTTGCACTTGTTCATCACTTACAATGCTCACCCATCTGTCAAACTTTCCTTGTTTAAATGCTTTCATGTTTCCCATATGAAATTTCACAAGTTTCAACTGCGGAGTTGTTTTTATGTAACTCTTAGTTCTTTTTTTAGATGTCCTGGTATATGGGCGTGCGTACTTTTTTGAATATGCTGAACTTTTTCTTAACTTTGCCATTTTATGTTGTTAAACTCCTTAATAAATTTATTTTATCCTTTTCCTTTTTAGTTAGCTTTCCTGTTTTATATCTTATCATTTTTTGCTTCCAATTATCTACTCTTTCTTCCACCCTGTATTCTCTTAAACTAACACCATAATTTAATTGAGTCGCATTTATTACTTTTTCATTTCCTCCAGAACAAACTCGTATCATTCTCTCACCCCTATTTTTTCTGATAAATATTCTTTTCCTAATCCTCTAAAATCATAATCTTTTTTAAACGGACATTTATCCTTTGTTTTTCCATCCTTTGTTTCTCCCTCATTTGTTTCTGCATTAGGACAAAAAGCAACATAAACACATTCTCTTCCTATTTTTCCGCACTCATTCATTTTAATTCCACCTCTCCAAGAATCGCTTGCCCAGGCAAACCTTTTTCAAAAATTGCTCTAATTAATCCTTTGTTCCCATGCGCTGAAGAAATTTTTCCCTTAATTTGTTTTTTTTCTTTTCCTAGCGAAATCCAAACAACTTCTTTACCGACGAATTTTTGAGCTTCTACTCGGTTTTTCGCACCTACGTCTATTAAAAAATGTCTTGGGTGAAATGTCTTTCTTCCTCGTCTGAATTGGATAACTGTAGCTTTCATTTTATAAAATAGTGAGAGAAAGTGCGTTTAAAAGAGTTTTGATTTTGGCAGTATCTCCGCAGACAGCTCTTTCAAAGCTGTTTGATTAAGCTAATATAAAACAAATCATTATATAATTCTCCAGATAAATTCAATAAATCATCACCAATAAATAAAAAT
>JAFCDB010000010.1 GCA_017609885.1 Candidatus Pacearchaeota archaeon | reverse complement strand
AGTTGTGTTTAAAATAGTTGAAGAAATAAATCCTGCAATTAATCCTTGATTGTCCCATGTTGCATTGTATAAAGTAAACGCTGCTAAAGTTTCATTCACATCGTATGTTGCGTTGAATGTTGAGCTCCAGGTATCATTCCACATTGTTAAAGTTGCAAGTGATTGATTATACATCCACTGCTTCACACTATCTCCACTTATGAAGACATCTGTTCCAAAATATCCGTTCCTCCATTGGTAAGTTAAGTTTCCGATGTCGAATGTATTGTTGAATTCTATTGGGAGTAGGCTTCCGTTAATATCTAAATTATTAACTCCGAGAGATGTTATGTTGTATGCGTAAAGTGTTCCGAGGAAAACATTGTCGTTTGTTATTGTAACTCCACCTGCTGTCCAGCCTCCGTTGACATCAATGTCGCCTGTGATTGCCATTCCGCCTGATGAAACATTTAATTGCCCTGTTACGATTCCTCCTGCTAATGGAAGGAAAGTTGCGTCAGCATATGTTTGCGCAGGTAAAGTTTGATTGTATGCCCAGGTGTCATATGTCGCGTTATAACTATCATAAATTCCTGTTGAATTTAACAGTTGCTGGATGTTTTGAGTTGTGTTTACTAATGCGATAATTGGTTTGTTGTCCCAACTTGCATTATATAAATTAAAGGTATATGTTGTCAAATTTCCTTGAAAAAATCCCAATGATTCTATGTTTGTAGTTGTGTTAACTAATGCAATTATTTTTTTATTGTCCCAAGTGCTATTCATCCAAGTAAAAGTGTTTGCTGTATGGTTTATATTTGCTGTTGCATTTACACTATTTAGTAAATTTAGATTTAGGGTAATTAGGGCTTTGTTATCCCAAGTGGAATTCCACAAAGTTTGCGCTGCTAAAGTTTCATTCACATCATAAGTTGCGTTGTAGGTATCTTTCCAAACAGCATCCCACAAAGTTTGCGCTGCTAAGGTTTCATTCACATCATAAGTTGCGTTGTAGGTATCTTTCCAAACAGCATCCCACAAAGTTTGCGCTGCTAAGGTTTCATTCACATCATAAGTTGCGTTGTAAGTGTCGTAGATCCCAGTTGAATTTAGAAGTTGTTGAATATTTTGAGTTGTATTTATTAATGTGATAATTAGTTTGTTGTCCCATGTTGCGTTGTAGAGATTAAATGTAATATTTGTATAGTTTAATCCAACTAAATTTCTGTTGTCCCATGTTGCATTGTATAAAGTAAACGCTGCCAAAGTTTCATTCACATCATAAGTTGAGTTAAATGTATCATTGAACCCTGCTTTTATTCCATAATCACTTAGTGTTTGATTTAAATGTGTTTCATTGAAAGTTAAAGTCGAGCTATTAAATGATAAGTAGTTTGTTGAAACTGTATTGATTACCCAGTTGAATAAACCCTTGAACCAGGAGGCTGTTACATTGTTTGCGACTGTTATTTCTCCGAAAGTTCCGTTGCCTGTTGTTGTAATGTTTATTGCACTGAACAAATCTTCATCTGCAATGTCTCCTAAAGGAGAGTCAAATAATATTCTTGCTACTGAGTCGCCTGTTCGATTTGTGAAAGATGCGTCTTCGCCGTTGATTTTATAATCTTTGTAATATCTTTTTCCGTATTCAAGAGTTAAGGAATTTGTTGTGTTTTCTCCGAGCATGACATTCCATGAGCCGTTTGAAATTGCGTTGGCAAATGTTTCATTGTAGATTAAGTTTCCTCCAGATAATGCGTCGTAGATTTCGATAGTTACATCTCCTTGAGAAATTCTTATTCCGCTTGTTTTGTTTATTGCACCTGTTCCCTGATCAGAAAGTGTTACATTTAATCCTGCAGATGCTAGGGAAATTATTGATATGAAAATTGCTACAAATAAAATTGTTTTTTTCATTTGATACCTCGTTTTTTTAAATGTTCTTTGATTAAATTTTCAATAAGTTTTGAAGCATTGATATATTCTCCTTCTGTATATTTTTTCCACTTAGAAAGAGTCAATTCATCTACTGTTACACTCATCACCTTCTTTGCCATTATATTATAAATAATATTTATGTTATTGCTGATATAAATAATATTCTTTAATATTTAAATGTTTTGGTTTTTTTGGCTTTGGTGAAATCAAAATTTTTAGATATTTTTCTTTACTCCCCACCCGCCCGCCTGACATTGCTCGTGCTTCGCACTCGTAATGTCTTATTTTAAATGGGAAAAATGTTCTATAATTTCAGAATGAAAAACTTTATATCCTCATTTATCTAAATTAATTTATGGAACTAAATTTCAAACAAGAAGTTGCGAGGAAGTTTGTGCATTTTTTGTCTGTTTTTCTTTTGTTGATTTATTTTATTACTCTAAATTTTTTCAACAAACAAATCGCACTTCTATTCCTAGTTTTTATATTGATTGTTTTTTTAATAATAGAGTATTTAAGAATTGAGATTATTCGGGAGATTCCAATTTTGAATATTGTTTGGAAATATATGCGTCGGGAAAAAGAGTCAGATCGGTTGGGAGGAGACATATTTCTTTTAATTGGAGCAATTCTAGTTTTGGCTGTTTTTGATTTTAGAATTGCGATTGCTGCTATTTTAATGACTATTTTTGGAGATTTGAGTGCTGCACTTGTTGGAAAAAAATTTGGAAAACATTTTTTTATGAAGGAAAGAGCGTGGGAGGGGACGCTGGCGGAATTTTTTGTTAATGTTTTTATTGGATTGTTAATATTTTTTTGGGGATTTTGGAGCAACTTTAACATATTTTATAACTATGAATTATGGGCTGTTATTCTTGTCATGGCTTTGACAGCGACGATTGTTGAAACCCTGATTTACAAAATAGATGATAATTTGGCAATTCCTGTTTTTGCAGGATTTGTTGGACAGGTTGTTTTGATTTTGCTCAGGAGTTTTGGATAAGTTTATAAATTTAGAATATTTATTATTCTTATGGAATCGTGGGAAATATTATTTTGGTTGTTTATGACATTCTTAATAGGTATTGGAATTTATATTTTTTTACAGGGGTTTTAAATGAGAAAAATAGAACACATTATATTTTGGATTTTGATTTTATCAATAATTGGAATAAGTGTCTGGTTAGCTTTTTGCTCTCCAAGTTTTGAAACAAGTTTATTAACTGTAGCAATATTTTTTGCAGGTTCAGAAATTCTTTTGTGGAAGTTTTTGTTTTTTTATGATAAAAAAACTGCAGTTGGTTTTGAAAAAGTGAGAGGCGATTTAAAGGTGATGGGAAATAAATTTGAAAGTATTGAAAATAGACTTGGAGGTATTGAAGGGGGTATTGGTGAAATTAGAGATAAATTAATAAAGAGGAGAAATTAGAAAATAAAATGGAAAAAGAATGCATCTTCTGCAAAATTGCGCGAAAGGAAATTCCTGTTGAAGTGATTTTTGAAAATGATAATTTTATTGTTTTTCCTGATGCACATCCGAAGGTTGAGGGGCATTGTTTGATTATTCCGAAAAAACATTTCACTAATATCCTGGATTTTCCTGATTCTCTTGGGGCTGAGTTGATTGAAACTGTGAAAAAAGTTGCGGAGATTAAAATTAAGCAGGGAGCTGATGGATTTAATTTAATGCAAAATAATTTTGAATCTGCAGGGCAGGTTGTGATGCACATGCATTTTCATTTTCTTCCTCGGAAAAAGGGGGATGGGAAAAATCATTATTGTGTTTAATTGAATTTTATAAAATGCCTGTGCTGAGTTAAAATGCCTGTGCTGAGGATTGAACTCAGGACCTCGAGCTTATGAGACTCGCGCTCTAACCAACTGAGCTACACAGGCTTGTTAATTTGAATTTTATGAGGTTTAAAAAGTTATTTAAATGTTGTTTTTCTTATTTTTTTATGGTGTTTGAAGAGGTGATTGGTCCTGAATTAAGTGAGAGTTTAAAACCTTTGATAAGAATTTTTCAGATTATCGGGGGATTGTTGGGAGTTTATATTTTATTTTGGACAATTAATGTTTTTGTTAATACACGGAGAGTTAGGGTTTTGAAAAAGATTTTGGAAAATGTCGAGGAGATAAATAAGAAGTTGGGGAAGGGGAAGAAAAAATGATTATTTACTCAATTCAACATCAATTGTAGAAATATTAATGTTCTTGCCTTCCTGATTTTTAAATCCATCAGTTCCTATACCAACAGATGTCTTAAGCTCAATCATATCGTTTTCTTTCATTCGTTTTTTTACAACTTCTGCAATGTCCACTGCTTTTGAAATGAATTTTCCCCGCGCCTTTACAACTGCAGAATTGTTTCCATTGTTTTGCAGCTGCATAATTGTTGCAATAACATATTTCATAAAAGGTTTGTTTCCTACAAAAATCTCATTTGTTTCAAATTTTCTTTTAGAAAGATTTTCTTGTTCACCAGTTTTTTTATGTTGTTCCTGCTGCGTTATTTCTTTAGTCATTTTATTTAGTTTGTAATTTTTCCATCTTTTTAAGTCTTGCGATGTAGCCTGCGATTTTGTTTCGTGTTCCTTTATCTGGAAGAGTGTAGACTGAAAGCAATTTTTTGTTTTTTTCAAAATCAGTTGTAAAACTATTACTTTCTTTTAGGAGTGTTCTTGCTGTTTTCTTTACTGCTGTAGATTTTATCCTTCCCATAATATTTTATCCTAAACTTAGTTTTTAAGTTTTTCTTTTGTTGAGTATATGAGTTTTTGGATAGGTAAGCTCTATTGAAAATCTATGAATTTTGATTTTAGAATTCTCATTTAATTCGACTTTGTCGAAAATCTGTATTTAATTTAAAGACATTTTCTTAATTTCCCGCCCTCCCTCCCGACAATGCTCAACTAGGAACGTTGAGCGTTGTCATATTTTAAAATCGAAAATGTCTTTTCAAAATTCTCCTCCGCGAAATTGCTCTTCCCCCCTTTCTTTCCCCTCAACTTTTAGGAATTCTAAAATTATTTATAACTATCGGAGATACTGAGTAGATACGAAATTTTATATACACTAGTTTGTTATTACTTTTATGGCGAGAAAGAAAGTTGTTAAGAAAGTTACTAAGAGGAAAACTTCAAAGAAGAAATTGATTCGCGCTTTACTTAGCGGCGATAATATTGTGAGCTCTTCGAAGGAAGCGAAGGATTTCTATAGCCAAAGATTATTTGGAGAATTTATTGGGAAGAAGATTCATTATTCACTTGTTGAAGCACTTTATTTAGTTGAGAAAAAGAAAATCGAAGTATACAAAAATTCAAAGAAGATTAGTTTTTCTGAATTGATGGAAAAAAGCAAGAGGATTGATAAGAAGATTAGCATGAAGTATATTGTGTTTAAGGATTTGAGAGATAAGGGTTATTTGTTGAAAACTGCTTTGAAATTTGGGGCGGATTTTCGAGTTTATGACAAGGGCAAGCGTCCTGGGAAAGCGCATGCGAAGTGGATTTTATATCCTGTTGAGGAAAATAAGGAAATGACTTGGCATGATTTTTCTGCGAAGAATCGGGTTGCGCATTCGACGAGAAAGAATTTGTTGATTGCTGTTGTTGATAGCGAGGGGGGGATTACTTATTATGAGGTTGGGTGGGTTCGGCCGTGATTATTTCTTCTCCTTAACACTCATGAAAGATTTGCTTGACAACGGAATCTGAAAAACTTCGCCACATTTTTCGCATTGAGTTGTTATGATGGTTGTCATTGCAGTTAAAACTTTGCAGCCCTTTGTCATAACTTTTGAACCTAATTTTATTTCAAAATTGTTTTGGCATTTTGGGCATTTCATTGAGTTTTATGATTGGGAGAGGTTATAAATTTTATGGTATGTGAAAATTTTAGAATTTCAAATTCCCCTTTAATTCGACTTCGTCGAAAACCCGCCCTTAACCGCCTCCGCCCTACGCCCCCAATATTTAGGAATTTTACAATTCATTTAGAATACAGAAACCACAACAAAACTTAAAACCTCCAATAATTTTTATAAAGCATGGAATCTACCTCTATTAATCTCGAATCGCAAAAACAAAAAGTTTTAGAATTTATAGAAACCCATGGTCCAAGTCTTCCTATCAGAATTTCTTCATATCTCAAATCAGATTCCCTAATTGTTTCTGCATTTCTCTCAGAACTTTTAAAAGAAAAAAAACTAATGTTGAGCAACATGCGAGTAGGAAACTCTCCATTATATTTCATTCGCGGACAAGAATTTCAACTTGAAAATTTTTTTCAATACCTTGGGAGTAAGGAGAGAGAGGCATTTGAACTTTTGAAAGAGCATGGAGTTTTAGAGGACCAAAGGTTGTTGCCTCCGATAAGAGTTGCCTTGCGCTCAATAAAAGATTTTTCATTTCCATTTGAATATAAAGGAAAATTATATTGGCATTTTATTAAATTAAATCAAGATAAAGCAATTGAGATGATTGATAACAGGCATAAAGATAAACCATTCATTGAAAAAATTAAGAGAGTTGTTTTGCCAAAAGAGCAGAAGATTGAAATGCAGAAACCGTTAATTGAAAAGGGATTAAAGACAGATTTTCAGGAACAAGGAGTTAGAAAACAGGGAATTGAAGTTGAAAAAAAGCAGGCAGAGTTTATTTCTCCAGTTAAGGAAAAACCGTTGTTGAATTTGAAGTCACAGAAAAAAGTTAGAATAAAGGAAAAGTCGGATTTTGTTTTTGATGTAATTGATTTTTTAGAGAGGAAGAGTTTTATTTTAGATAATGAGATTGATTATAGGAAAAAGGAATATTTTGCTGATGTTAAAGTTGACAGCCAATTAGGGAAGGTGAATTTTTATTGCATTGCGAAAGATAAGAAGACAATTACAGAAAATGACTTGAATCAGGCACTGCAAAAGAGCAATGAGGAGAAGAAACCTGTTTTGTTGATTTCTCCTGGTCAGCCGAATAAAAAGGCGGCAGGGAAGTTGGAGGAGATTGGGAATTTAGTTTTTTGGTTGAAGTTGAGTTAATTTTAAATACATCATTTATTCAATTCTTTTATGGCAGAAATCAATTTTGCAGAAATAGAGAAAAAGTGGCAGGATGCTTGGGAAAAAGAAAAAGTTTTCGAGGTTAGTGAGAAATCTGAGAAAGAAAAATATTATGTTATGGAGATGTTTCCGTATCCTTCGGGCGAGGGTTTGCATATGGGGCATGCGTTTAATTATGTAATTGGGGATGTTTATGCTCGTTATAAAATTTTTAAGGGATTTAATGTTTTGCATCCTATGGGTTATGATGCACTTGGGCTTCCGGCAGAAAATGCGGCAATTGAAGCAGGAGTGCATCCAGAAAGTTATACTAACAAGGCAATAAAGAATTATATTGAACAGCAAAAAATGCTTGGTTTAAGTTATGATTGGAATAGGATGATTAATTCTGCAGATTCAAGTTATTATAAATGGGATCAGTGGATTTTTTTGAAGATGTTGGAGAAAGGGCTTGCTTATCGAAAGAAAGCTCCTGTTAATTGGTGCCGTAAATGTAATACTGTTTTGGCAAATGAGCAGGTTCACAATGGAAAGTGCTGGAGACATGAGGATGTTGAGGTTGAAGTTAAGCATTTAGAGCAATGGTTTTTGAAAATAACAGATTATGTTGATGAGCTTTTAGATAAAATAGATGATTTAGATTGGCCAGAACGCACAAAAACAATGCAAAAACATTGGATTGGAAAAAGTTACGGGACAGAGATTGAGTTTGAGATTAATAGTGAGAAATGGTCTGTTTTTACAACACGTCCAGATACAATTTATGGAGTGACTTTTATGGTTGTTTCTGCACAGCATGAGAGATTAATGGAGCTTGTTACTGAAGAGAAGAAGGAAGAAGTTAAGAAATTTTTGAAAAAATTGAAGTCGGTTTCTGAGAAAGAGTTAGAGGAGATGGAGAAGGAAGGTGTTTTTACAGGGAGTTATGCAGTTAACCCCTTGACAAATGAGAAAGTTCCGGTTTATGCGGGGAATTTTGTTTTAGCTGAATACGGAAGCGGAATGGTAATGGCAGTTCCTGCGCACGACCAACGGGATTTTGAGTTTGCGAAAAAGTATAATATTCCAATTAAAATTGTAATTCAGCCGATGGAATATGAAATAACTTCTGAAAAAATGGCGCGGGCATTTACTGGAGAGGGGAAGTTGGTGAATAGTGAGAAATTTGATGGATGGGATAATAAAGAGGCGATTGATGAAATTACAAAATTTCTAAAAGAGAAAAATCTTGGTAGGAGTTCTGTTCAATTTAAATTGCGGGATTGGTTGATTTCGCGGCAGAGATATTGGGGGACACCGATTCCTGTGATTTATTGCAATGAGTGCGGAATTGTTCCAGTTCCTGAAAATGAATTGCCGGTTGAACTTCCTAAAAATGTTAAGTTTGGAAAAGGAAATCCGTTGGAAACAAATGAGGAGTTTGTTAAGGTAAGGTGTCCTATGTGCGGGAGCAATGATGCGAGGCGGGAGACAGATACGATGGATACTTTTGTGAATTCTTCATGGTATTTTTTGAGATATTGCGATCCAAAGAATTCTTCAGCAATTTTTGATAAGAAAAAAGTTAAGTATTGGATGCCGATTGATACTTATATTGGAGGGAAAGAGCATGCGACTATGCATTTGATTTATTTTCGATTTTATACAAAGTTTTTAAGGGATTTAGGATTGTTGGATTTTGGCGAGCCTGCGAAAAAATTGTTTCATCAAGGAATGCTTCATGGGGAGGGAGGGATTAAGATGTCAAAGTCAAAAGGGAATGTGGTAAATCCTGATAAAGTTTCAAAAAAATACGGCATTGATACAGCAAGGCTGTTTTTGCTTTCTTTAGCTTCTCCTGATAGAGATAGAGATTGGAGTGAGAAGGGAATTCAAGGAACTTCAAAATTTATTAAGAGGGTTTGGGAGTTTTTTGAAAAATATTCTAAAGCTGACATGGTTTCAAATCCACCGCCATTCCCCTCTCCCACCCACCCGGATGGGGGAATGAATAGTGAAACCGCGTCTAATTCTCAAAATAAATGGTTTGCTCACCAATTTGGAAATTCTTCTAAAAGATTAGAGAGTAAATTAAATAAGGCGATTAAAGAAATTTCTGAGAATATTGAGGATTTTAGGTATAATCTTGCTGTGATTAAAGTTCGACAATTGTTTTTTACAATAGAAGAAGAAAAGGAAATTTCGAAGAAAGATTTAGAAAGCTTTGTTAAGATTTTTTCTGTTTTTTGCCCCCATCTTGCAGAGGAATTTTGGGAGAGAATTGGAAACGAGCGATTTGACGAGCGGGGTGAAAAAAGGGAGTTAAAAGGCGAGTCAGGTCGCGAGCAGAAATTTGTTTGTTTGAGTTCGTGGCCTTTTGCAGATGAATCGAAGATTGATGAAGAGTTAGAGAGGGTGGAGAAGATAATGGAGAAGACAATTGAAGATGTGAATCATATTATTGGGATGATAGAAAAAGAGGTTAGTAAGGTGTATATTTATGTTGTTCCTGGAGAGATTGAGAATTTTGATGTGGGGGTTTTGAGTGATAGATTTGGAAAACAAGTAGAGATTTTTGCAAATAATGATAAGGGAAAATATGATCCGGAAGCCAAGGCTAGGAAGGCGAAGCCCGGGAAACCCGGGATTTATTTGGAATAATTTCCAAAACTCTTAAATAATTCACTTTCCTTAAAATAACATGAGAAAAATAAGTTGGTGGTATTATGTTGTGTGGGCATTGGGAGTTGTTGCTATTGCGTTATTGTTATTTGGAATAATTCGGGCTTTGTTAGGATAAAATGAAAATTGGAGGAACATTTTCAATAATTTCTCATATAACAAATTTTTTGATATTTATATAATTTACAATTATTCTACTAAAAATTAATCATTTAGATGTGGTTGATTTATCAATAAATGCTTTTGGAATTTTTATTTCTCTAATCGCAAACATTATTTCAGTAATTGAAAGTCATCGCTAAATTTAAAAACACTACTTCCCTATAAATTAAAAGGAGGTGTATGAAATGTATTATTTACCGTGGACAGTTTCGTTGAAAACCTTGGCATTGATTGTGATAGCAATTTTTGTTATTAAGATGGTTGTGCTTTTGGTGAAACCTAAGGCGTGGATGGATCTTGCTGAGAAGATTTATATGAATACTATTGTGACTGTTATTGTTAGTGTGATTTTAGGTTACTTGGTTTTAGGAAGTTTGGTTGAAGCAGGAATAACTTATGTGCAGATATTTGCTGTGATTTCCTTTGTAATCTTGTTATTTGCTTTGAGTATTGCTATTTATGCTAAAGAAATGATTGCACTTGGAAGAAATCTGATTAACAGCGGAAGTTTGTGGAAAAAAGCATGGTTTCCTGTTTTAGTTTGGGTAGTGTTATGTGTTTTAGCGCTGAACGAAATGTATTCATTTTTTTGATTTAACTTGTTTTTATTTATTTTTTATTTTTTTAGCTCCATCCCAGATTAATTACTTCGCTGTTTCTTTAACTCACAACATGACTCTCCTTTCTTTCTTTGCTAACCTTTCTCGCCACTCGTTAAATCGTTCGCCCGTCCAACTCGCAATCTCGCTCGCCTTGTTTTACCCTTTTTATCTCCTCACTCGCAATCTCGCTCGCCCACCCAGCCCGGCTTCGCCGGACATACTTTGAATTAAAAGAAACAGCGTAAAAAAAGAAACTTGGGATGGAGCCTGGATTGAGCAGTCAAGTGCTACAGGAGTGAGAAGGATTAAGGCGATTCTGGAATAGGACTAAACAACAAATCTTTTGTATCTCCCAAATTTTTCGCAAGATTTTTAAGAAAACCATAAACCCATTTAACATTTTCTCGAGAAATTATCCTTCCAATAATATATCTCTCTGCATACTCTTTATGATGAACAATTTGCTGTTCTGAATCAATCCACTCAGTCACAACATATAAAGCATTTACACTGCCTGCTTCATTTCCTAATTCAACTTCCTCTTCAGCAAGATACCAAGCATATTCCCTAAACCAAACAGCCTCAATCATCCTATAATGAGTTGGACTTGGAAATAAAACATTATTATCAATTAATGAAATTAAATCATCTGAAGAAACATTTCTTGAAATAGATTCTATAGAAATTCCTTTCAATTCAAATTCTCCAATCAATTGTCCTAAAAAAGGGTCTTTAGGTTTAATTTCTTGAGTTGACATCATTTTCTTAACTAACTTTAAACAACCGACTTATTAAACATTTCTTTTCTCAACCAAAGGAACAAAAACAAATCCAGGAAACTTCCTCTCAACCAATCCATTTTTTGTCTTCCTAATCTGAAAAATAGATTCTTTAACTGGAATAACTAAAATTCCTCCAACTTTCAACTGCTTAATTAATTTTTCAGGAACTTTATCAGCAGAAGCACTTACTAAAACTCTATCAAAAGGCGCAAATTTTTCCAAACCCTTTGAACCATCTCCCTCAAAAACCTCAACATTTTTCAAATTTCTTAAAGTTTCCCTCGACTTTTCAACCAAAACAGATAATCTTTCAACTCCATAAATTTTCCCATTAACTATTCCATTCAAAAGCGCAAGAACATAACCACTGCCACTGCCAACTTCAAGAATTTTCAAATTGTCAGGTAGGCGATTTTGAGAACTATCTGGGGTAGGGATAATTTGATTTCCAAACTTGGGGTGGGTGGTTGGGGCGTCACGGTGGGCGACGCTGGAAAAATTTGAAATTAAATTATCCTTCTGAGCGAAGTTGCCATCATCCCCTAACTCCAATAACTCCAACATAAACGCAATTGTATACGGCTGCGAAATTGTCTGCCCCTGGCCAATCTCCAAAGCAACATCTTCGTAAGCATATTTCTTCAAATCTATAGGAATAAATCTCTCCCTATCCATTTTTTCAAATGAAGAAACAATTTTATCAGAAAATCCTTGACTTTTCAAACTCCCAACTAATTGTTTTTTATTCATAAAAATAAATCACTCTTCAGCTAAAAAAACCCTATCATTAGGCCGCACCCTCTCCTTAACTTTCAATCCAATTGACTGACCCTTTTTAGCTTTTTCAATTTTCTCGTGCTCAACCTGCATTGAATCAATTTTTTGGCTAAAGTCAGTTGTCGTGCCCTTTATCTGAACCTTATCTCCAACTTTCAATCCCTTGCTCAATTCAACAACAGCAACACTTGCCTTATCAAAAAAGTGACTTATCCTGCCAATTTCTTTCGCCATTAATTTCTAAAGATTTTCAACTATATAAATGTTAGGAAAAAAGGAGCTGTAAAGTTAAAGTCACCAAAATTGACTAAAAAAATTATTTTTTCTTTTTCTTATTAATTTTATCATTTCAAATTCTTTGAATTTATTTTTTAATAATTTTATATTTGTATTTTTTTCATCGAGAGAATAATAAAAATGATTTGTTTTCTTTAATTCCTCAAATGAATAATTTTTTAGTTTGTTTTTTATTGGAATTATATCTTCCTCTTTTTCATAAGTTTCAAGTATTTTGTTGCGCATTATTTATTCAACAATTCCCTTTATCCTTCTAACCCCTGCAGAACTTGATTGTTCCTTGACAATTTTGAATTTTCCAATTTCTTTTGTGTTTTTTACATGAGGGCCAGTACAAATCTCTTTAGAGAAATTTCCAATTGTGTAAACTGAAACTATTTTTGGATATTTTGCTCTGAAGGTTCCTTGAGCTCCCTGCTTATATGCTTGTTTTAAAGGCATTTCTTCTTTAATTACTGGGATTGCTTTTTTTATAATGTTGTTTACTTCATCTTCGATTTTTTTTATTTCTTCTTTTGTTAATTTTCTGTTAGAATTGAAGTCAAATCTTAATCTTTCTGGATTTATGTTTGAGCCTTTTTGTTCAATGTTTTTTTTAAGAACTTTTTTTAGGGCGGTGAGCAGGAGGTGGGCTGCTGTATGCAGGCGAGTTGTTTTTTCACTTTCATCTGCGAGTCCTGATTTGAATTTTCCTTTTTGAGCAGTTCTTGAGAGTTCTTGATGTTTTTTTAGTTCTTGCTCATATGATTTTACGTCAACTTTTATGTTTTTTTCTTCTGCAAGTTCTTGGGTTATTTCAATTGGAAATCCATAACTTTGAAATAATAAGAATCCGTCTTTGCCCGAGATATTTTTGTTCTTTGACATTTTGTTGAATTTGTTTATTCCTTTTTCTAAAGTTTTATCAAACTTTTCTTCTTCTTTTTTTAGTTCACTTTGGATGAATTCTTTGTTTTGTGTTAGTTCTTTGTAGTCTGGGTAGATTTTGAAAACAGGTTTTGCAATTTCGCTTGTGAATTGTTTTTTTATTTCTAAAAGTTTTCCGTAACGAATTGCTCTTCTTATTAATCTTCTCAGAACATAGCCTTGTTCTGTATTTGAGGGTTTGATTCCTTCAGCGAGGATAAAAACAGCTGCTTTGATGTGATCTGCGATTATTCTTATTTCTTTTTTGTTTTTTGAATATTTTTTTCCCGAGAGGTTTTCTATTTCTTGAATTATGGGCTGCCAGATTTCTGTTAGATAATTGTCATTCTTTTTTTGCAAGATTGCGAGTGTTCTTTCAACTCCCATTCCAGTGTCGACGTTTTGTTGTTTTAATTTTGTGTATTTTCCTTTGCTGTCTTTATTATATTCCATGAAGACATCATTCCAGATTTCGATTTTGTTGATGAACATTTCTGTGTCAGGACCACAAGGACCTGTTTCTCCTGCTGGACCCCACCAGTTGTCTTTTTTCCCGAGAGATTTTATTTTATTTATTCCAAGAGATTTCCAGATTTTTTCTGATTCTGTGTCTTTTGGGATGTGGCTGTCTCCTTTGAAGCAGGTTACTGAAATTTGTTCTTTTGGAATTTTTAATTCTTTTGTAAAGAATTCTAAAGACATTTCGATTGCTTCTTGTTTGAAATAATCTCCTAAACTCCAGTTGCCGAGCATCTCAAAAAATGTGTGGTGTGTTGCATCTCCGACTTCTTCAATATCTGTTGTGCGAATGCATTTTTGTACATTTACTAATCTTTTTCCTAAAGGGTGTTTTTGTCCGAGGAGGTAGGGAATTAGAGGATGCATTCCTGCAGTTGTAAATAAAACTGTTGAGTCGTTTTCGGGAATTAAACTTGCGTTTGGAATTTCTTTGTGATTTTTTGATTTGAAAAATTCCAGATATTTTTTTATTAGTTCTTGTCTTGTTTTTATCATGGGATTAGAAGGGAGAGGGGATTTTTAAAAGTTTGTTGATTAAGCAAGTTCCTGCAATCTTCTCCGAATATCCTCGAGCTGGTGCTGGACATTTTTTTGAGCTGGTGTTTTTTTTGCGTCTTCTTTGTGTTTTTCTTCGTGCGCTTTTTGCGCCAGTTTTATTCCATCTGTATGGGGGACTGAGTTGATAATTTCTTTCAAACCTTCTTTTATTTCCTTTAAAATCTTTTTTAATTTTAATTTGTGCATGTGCTCTTTTTTCCTTAGGGATTTGTAATTTTCAATGACTTGTGCGATGTTTAGTAAGTCTTCTTGGATTTCTAGAGAATTCTTTTTTACTTCGTAAGCATTTTCAAATTCTAATTTAGAAAAGATCGGGCTTGTTTTTGTCATTATATCTGGTTGAAGATGTTTTGGTCAATTTGTTCGAGGCGGGATTGGATGCTTTCTATTTGTTTTTCCCAGTTATTTATTTTTTCATCTTCTTTTACTTTTACTTGGTGAATTGATTTTAGCAGAGATTCCATTTCAGAGATTTTTAATTTTATTTCGTCGAAGGTTGAAATTGTTTTTTCAAATTTGTCTAGCTGAATATATAATGGCTCTTTTCTTTTTGTTTTGTGGGCTTGTTTTTTCATCATTCCTTGATTCCAATCAGACATTTCTATTGTTATTTCTTCATTGTCTTCGGGTTGTTCTCTTGTTTTTTTAGATGTGTAAGATGGGATTTGCATAGGAGGGGAAATCTGATTTGGGATATGATTAAGGGGGTTTTCCTTTTTGATTTTTGGTGGCGGAGGAATAGTTTGTTCTTTTTGTGTTATAGCATCTTTAATTGTGTTTTGATTTATTTGTTTTCCTAAATTTGAAGTTGGAAATGAAGGCAAAGGAGATTGGGGTTCTTGATATTCTGGTTGTTCTTGATATTCTGGTTGTTCTTGGACTTCTACTTCTTGTTCTATTTGTTCTTGCGGAAGTTTAGGAATTTGAAGTTCTGAGGAATCAGGCAGTTTAGGTAATCTTGGTACTTCGTCCTCTTTTTTCTTTTTTTTAAAAAATCCCATATAATTAAATTCGCAATTTTATTTTTATACCTTTGGCTAAACTTTAAAGGGGTAACTGGAATTTAATTTTATCCACCGATTGATTTTTAAACAACAATTTCGTTGTGAAATCTATGTCGAAGAAGAAATTAAAGGTATCTAAAATAAAAGAGGGATTTAAAAATAATTTGAAAAAGGAAGTTCATGACGAAGTGCCTAAAAATAAGAAGTTAGGTTTTGTCCTTGATGTTTCTGTTTCTGTTGCTGGGAAAAATACTACACCTGTTGTGGAGATTTTATTTGAGAAGGAAAATGTGAATGAGTTTTTAATAGCGAAAAAATTGGGGTTGACAATAAATCAGATACGGAATGTTTTGTATAAACTTTCCGACGAGGGATTGGTTTCTTTTATTAGGAAGAAGGACAAAAGGAAAGGATGGTATACTTATTTTTGGACATTTGATTCTAGAAAGGCGTTTGTTTTGCTAAAGAAACTTGTTCTTAATGAAATTGAGCAACTAGAGCATGAATCAAATAGTAGGAGAAACAAAAGATTTTACAAAAGTCCGGGAATTAATATAGAATATAGTGAAGAGAAAGCTCTTGAATATAATTTTATCTGCCCTGAAACAGGAGAAGTAATGGAATTAAAAGATAATTCTAAGGAAGTAAAGGAGTTGTCTTCTCAGATAAGTCGATTGAAAAGGAATTTAGTTGATATTAACAGGGAGTTGGGGATTATCGAGGAGAAAAAGGCGAAATCAAATGAGAGAAAAAGGAAAAAGGAGGAGAGAGATAAAAAATTAAAGAGAAAAGCAGCGAGGGAAAAATCAGCAATGGCAAGAAAAAAAGCAGAGAAAAAAGAAAAGAGAAAAGCAGCAGGAAGAAAATTAGTGAAGACAAAAAAGAAAGTTGTTAAGAAAAAAATCAAAAAATCTGCTAAAAAGAAAATTGTTAAGAATGTGAAAAAGAAAGGAAAAAAAGCAGTTAAAAAAACTGCAAAGAAAAAATTAGTTAGGAAAAAAGTAAAGAGCAGGAAAAAATAATGAATAGAAAATTGAGGTATTATACAAAGAGAAATTTAAAGCAGAGTTTTTTTGAGAGATTTTTTGCAAATCTTTCAGTTACTGGATGGTTGATTTTGATAAATGTTGTTTGTTTCATCATTATAAATATTGTTCTTTTAATTAATCAAGATTATATAAAATATATTGCATTAAGGCCGGATTTTATTTTTCAAGGGAAATATTTGTGGACATTATTTATGAGTATGTTTGCTCATGTTCTATTTTTTCATTTGATTATGAATATGTTGACTTTATTTTTTATAGGAAGTTTTGTTGAAAAGCTAATTGGGAGGAAAAGATTTTTGTGGTTTTATTTGATTTCAGGGTTATTTGCAGGAATTGTAGCGATTATTTTTTCTCTTTTATTTGGAGGCCCTCAAGGTACAATGGGTTTTAGATTTTTTGGAAGTCCAGAGATGTTTGTATTAGGTGCTTCTGGGGCTATCTTTGGTTTAGCAGGATTAATTACTATTTTGACTCCAAAAATAAGAGTTTTGGTGTTTTTGGTTATTCCTATGAAAATATGGGGAGCTATGATTTTCTTTTTAGGATTTTTTTGGATTTTATCTGCTTTTTATAATTGGCCAATTGGAAACACTGCACACTTTGGAGGATTTATAGCAGGAGTTTTTTATGGCTTGTATTTGAAAAATAAATACTCTGGAAAAGTTGCGAGGTTGAATAGAATGATAAAATGAAAAAAAGCAAAAAGAAATTTAGTTTGATTCAGGAATATAAAAAGTCATTTGAGTTTTTGAAAGAATCGAGGAACTATGTATTTTTTGTGGTTGCTTTGTTTTTTTTAATTTCACTTGTTGTGTTTTCTGATTTTCAAAATGAACAGATAAATGAGATTGTTAAGGAAGAGTTGAAGAAACTTGTCGAGGAATTTCAGGGGTTGAATGTTTTTCAAACTATATGCAAGATTTTTTTCAATAATGCAACTGTTTCATTTTTTTCAATTCTTTTAGGAATGTTTTTTGGGGTTTTTACTTTGGTTTTGATTTTAGTTAATGGTTATGTAATTGGGTTTGTTTCGAGGATGGCTGTTGATGAATCTGGATGGAAAATAATTTTTACTTTGATTCCTCATGGAATTTTTGAACTGCCTGCTGTTTTTATTTCATTTGCATTGGGATTGAAAATTGGAATGTTTTTTTTAGATAAAAATCCATGGGAAAAATTGAAAAGTAATTTTAAAAATTCAATGCGAGTTTTTATTTTTGTTGTCATTCCTTTGCTGGTTGTGGCAGCGGTTATCGAGGGAGTTTTGATTATTTTGGCATAAAATAAAATTTTTAAAAAAAAGAAACATTTAAATAATAAGTTTTTTTATATAGTTTATGAAAAAGAGGGCGAAGAAGAAATCTGCGAAGAGAAATTTGAGAAATGGTTCTTTAGTTGTTTTGGGAGTGTTGTTTGTTTTTACTTTAATTGTTATTGGTTCTGTTATTTTTAGTGATAAGGTTAGATTGAGTCCTGGTGATGAATTTCACAGCGCAGATACTAATGAGGATTGGGTGATAAGCACTGATGAAAGAACAAGGGTGCAAGATTTGTGGGTTGGGGGGGAGTTTTATTGTGATAGTTCTACTGAAGATGGTTATGCTATTGGTTCAGGAGATCGAACATGCGACCCGCATGATTCAGATTATGCTGTCCAAGATTGGCAACTTGATGCAACTAATGAATATCCCCGAATTGTATCTTTATTTGATGCAGGAAAGTACCACATAAATTCAGATAATCCTGATGGATTTGGATTAGGAGATTGTTCAAGTGGAGATGAAAAATGCGACGGGACAACTTATTTTAGTTGTAGTGTTAGTGTGCATGATACAGATGCTAATTATGAACCTTCTGTTGTAGAATTTATTGGAGCTTGGAAAAATGAAGGGAAGGTTTATGGGAAGTGTGGTATTACTGAAGAGGATTTTCACAGCGCAGACACAAACCATGATTGGGTGATAAGTGATGGGGAGCATAATAGAGTGCAGGATCTTTGGGTTGAAAGTTATTCAGTAGGTTATCATTGTGATAGTTCAACTGTGGATGGTTATGCTGCGGGTAATACAGATAGAACTTGCGATAGACATGATATTGATTATAACCCTCAAAATTGGGATGTTGATACAAACGAATATGCGCGTTCTAGGTCTTTGTATGATGCAGGAAGTTATCACATAAATCCAGATAATCCTGATGGATTTGGATTAGGAGATTGTTCAAGTGGAGATGAAAAATGCGATGGAACAACTTATTTTAGTTGCAGAATTAATATACATGATACTAAAGCTAATTATGACCCTCCTGTTGTGGAATTTATTGGAGCTTGGGAAAATAAGGGGGAGATTAATGGAAAATGTGGTCTTGAAAATCCTCATAGCGCAGATACTGATGGGGATTGGGTGATAAGTAGTGAAGAATATAATAGGGTGCAGACTCTTTGGATTGCAGAGGATTATCATTGTGATAGTTCTACTGAAGATGGTTATGCTATTGGTTTAGGAGATCAAACTTGTGATAGACATGATATTGATTATCTTCTTCCATATTGGGAAATTGGAACAGGACCTGGAGCAAATGAATATGCGCGCGCTAGGTCTTTATTTGATGCAGGAAGTTATCATATAAATCCAGATAATCTTGATGGATTTGGATTAGGAGATTGTTCAAGTGGAGATGAAAAATGCGATGGAACAAATTATTTTAGTTGCAGCATTAGTGTGCATGATACTGAGGCTAAGTATACTCCTGATATTGTAGAGTATATTGGAGCTTGGGTAAATCAAGGACAAGTTAATGGGAAGTGCGGATATAGTGGTGATGGAGGTGGTGATGGAGATGGTGATGGAGATGAATGTGATACAGACAGTGATTGTGAAGAAGGAGAAATTTGTGATGATGGGGAATGTGTGGATGAGGGATGTACAGGAGATGTTGTTAGTGATTGCGCTGATGGAAGCACTATAATTGTGTATGAATGTGTTAATGGGGAATTGATTGCAACAGAAAATCAGTGTCCTTATGGAGGAGAATGTATTAATGATGTTATGGAAGATTGCGCTGACGGAAGTACAATTGTTACATATGAGTGTGTTGGAGGTGAGTTAATTGCAACAGGCAATGATTGCGAAGAACCTGAAGAAACAAATTGGGGAGTTGTGATTGCTATTATTGTTGGAGTGGTTGTTGTTTTAATAATACTTGTTGTGATTTTATTTGTTATTTTATCTAAGGGCAAAAGTTTGAGTCCTACTTCTGTGATAAAAAAACCAGGGACTTCTCCAACTACCAAAGTAAAAAATTTAAAATAAAAAAGAATTCTAAAATTAATTTTTCAGATCACTGATTCCTAACATTAAAAATAGAAGTCCTATCATGATTATAAACCAGATAAGTCCTCCTTTTAGAAATTCAAGTGCTGCGTCGCCGAATCCATAGTAATTCATTGCCCATGCGTAGATTGGCGCGATTACGAGGATAAGTCCTACCAAAATTTCAATCCATTTATTCATAAAAATTTTATGTTTTTTGGGTTTAAAAGTTTATTTGTGATGGAGGATATATTAAGGGCTTTGTGAAATTCTAAAATTTTTCTCAATCTGCGCGGTTTTTTATCATGCTCAACCTGCCCGTGATATTGTTCGCCTCCTGATTCCGCTCGCCTTGTTGCACCCTTTTTTCTCCCCACTCGCAAAATCACTCTCCTCCTGATTCCGCTCGCCTTGTTGCACCCTTTTTTCTCCCCACTCGCACCTGATTCCGCTCGCCTTGTTGCACCCTTTTTTCTCCCCACTCGCAAAATCACTCTCCTCCTGATTCCGCTCGCCTTGTTGCACCCTTTTTTCTCCCCACTCGCAAAATCACTCGTGCTTACAATTTAGTTATTTTATTTTTATATTAAAACAAAGAAAAAATTTTAGAAAGCGGAAGAAAAAAAGATAGTTTCAAACATTTTTGAACTCTTCAAATTATTTATAAAGTGTATTTTCCAATAAAATATATGAAAGATTCAACAAAGATTTTTGGATTGCTTGGAATTGCGTTTGTTTTAACTGGAGTATTAGTAATTATGGTAATTGAAACTTATCAAGTTCCTGAGGAGAAATTGAAGCAGTTTGATTCTTATAATGAATTAAAGAGTTTTATAGAAGAGGGTTCAATGAATTATGGAGGTTTTGGAATGGCAAAAGATTTTGCAGTTGGAGGTGTAGAAAGTTTTGCCGAAGGTGATTTAGGAGTTGCAAGTGATGCCGGAGCAGGAGATTTTTCTGAAACAAATGTTCAGGTGCAGGGAGTTGATGAGCCAGATATTGTGAAAAACGACGGCGAATATATTTATAGTATTTCTGGAGAAAAAGTTGTTATAACTGACGCGTTTCCTGCAGAGGACATGGAAATTTTGAGTGAGTTGGAATTTGAGGGATATATAAGTGGGATTTTTGTTAATGATGATAAGCTTGTTGTATTTGAGGGAGGTAATCGGGGAGTTGAAGGAAGAGAAAATCCATCAATCTCATATGATTATGGTGCTTCTTATTCTATGATTTCTCAGACAATTGTAAGTGTCTATGATGTTTCTGACAGGGAAAATCCTGAACTCGAAGATAAATATGAGATTGATGGAAGTTATGTTGATGCGCGGATGATTGATGATTATGTTTATATGATTTCTTCACAATATATTTATCAAAATAATCTTGAATTGCCAGAGTACAGAATTAATGGAATTGTAAATAAAATTTCTGCAAGAGAGATTTCTTATTTTAATGAATTTGATAGTGGTTATGCATTTACTTTAATTTCTGCAATTGATGTTTCAAATGGAGATTTTGAGAACGAGATTTTTCTAACAGGCATTTCAGGGAATATTTATGTTTCTAAAGAAAATATTTATTTGATTAAGATTAGATATCTTTCTTATGAAGAATATTTTGAGAAATTTTTAGAGGTTTTGGAGGAGATTTTGCCTGAGGAACAAATTGAAGAGATTGAGGATATAATGGATTCTGATGGCAATTTTTATGAGAAACGAAGAGATGTTCAGGAAGTTTTTGAAGAATATGAAGATGGTTTGGAGGGAGAAAATAAAGAGGACTTTGCAGAGGAGTTTTTAGAGGAAATGGAGGATTTTGAGGATTGGGTTTTTCAAGAGACACAGAAAACTATTATTAATAAAATTTCAGTTGATGGAGTTGATATTGATTTTCAGGGAACTGGAGAAATTTCTGGGAGGGTTTTGAATCAGTTTTCAATGGATGAATATGATGATAATTTTAGAATTGCAACTACAATTGGGAATAGTTGGGGAGGAGATAGTTTGAATAATCTTTATGTTTTAGATTCTGATTTGGAGATAATTGGAAGTGTGGAAGGTTTGGCAGAGGGAGAGAGTATTTATTCTGCGCGTTTTATGGGAGAGAAAGTTTATATTGTGACCTTTAAAAAAATTGATCCTTTGTTTGTGATTGATTTGTCTGAACCAAGTGAGCCAGAGATTTTGGGTTACTTGAAAATTACAGGCTATTCAAATTATTTGCATCCTTATGATGAGAATCATATAATTGGGATTGGTAAGGAAACAGGGGGAGGAAGCGAGGATTTTTCCTGGTATCAAGGTTTGAAAATTTCTGTGTTTGATGTAAGTGATGTTGAGAATCCTGTTGAGAGTGCTAAGATTGAAATTGGTGACAGAGGTACTGATAGTTATGTGTTGCATAATCACAAGGCAGTTTTGTTTGATAGAGAGAGGAACTTGCTTGTGCTTCCTGTTTTACTTGCTGAAGTTGATGAAAATAGTGAAACATATCCTGGGCAGGATCCTGACAGTGTTTATGGAGAGTATGTTTGGCAGGGAGCTTATGTTTTTGATATTGATAAGAATAATATTGAAGTTAGGGGGAAAATTGCGCATATAGATAATATGGAAGTATTTGATGGCTGGGGATTTTGGGGAAATGAAAATTTGATTGAGAGAAGTTTGTATATGGATGATGTTTTGTATACAATTTCAAAAGGAAAAATAAAAGCAAATAATTTAGATAGTTTGGAGGAAATTAAATTTGTAGAACTGCCTTTTGAAGGATTTGATGGCAGTGTTTTTGAGGAGAATGTTTAATGACAAAATATTTGATGTTTGATTTAGATGATGAGCGAATTACTAGTTTGTCTGATGTTCTTTCTAATAAAACTTCAAGAAAAATTTTGGAATATCTTTCAGACAGTGAGGCAAGTGAGGGGGAGATTGCGCGGGATTTGAAACTGCCTGCAAATACAATTAATTATAATGTTAAGAAACTTTTGAAATCAGGGCTTATAGAGAAATCGAAGAAGTTTTTTTGGAGTGTTAAGGGAAAGAAGATTTTGAGATATCGGGTTGCAAATAAGAAAATAATTATTTCGCCAAAATCTTTTTCAGGAGCAAAGAAAATGGCGATTTCTTTGGTAGGAACAGGAATTGTTGCGCTTGCTGTTCAGAGTTATTTGAATTCTCGTGCAAGATTGGTTGTGGAAAAGGATTTGACAGAGGTTGCGGATTTTGGAGGGGTGGCTGCTGGAAATTTTAGTGATAAGGCTTTGGAAGTTGGGATGCAAACTCCGGAGATTATAATTTGGTTTGTGCTTGGAGGTTTGACTGCCTTGATTATTTTAGCTTTGCTTAATTGGAAAAAGTTGAAAAAAGTTTAGGGGGTTGTTTGAGTTCTAGGAAGTTTGAAATCAAACAGTATCTCCGCAGACAGCTCTTTCAAAGCTGTTTGATTAAGCTAATATAAAACAAATCATTATATAATTCTCCAGATAAATTCAATAAATCATCACCAATAAATAAAAAT
>JAFCDB010000028.1 GCA_017609885.1 Candidatus Pacearchaeota archaeon | reverse complement strand
GAGCAGATCATTTGAAACTCAGAAAAGAGAATTGTTGTTGAGATTAGTAGCCTATAATATTGATAGAAAATTGATACTTTCTATTTTTGTTTTGAGGGTTTCACCAAAGCCATTTTTTAGAAACAATTAAAAAGTTATTTCTATTATAAAATTTATGAATAAAAGAGGTTCATTAACTGTAGTTTTTGTTAGTGTAGTTATTATTTTAATTGTTCTTTTAATTTTCGGAGCAATTCTGTTTTTTGTTTTTTCTGGAGAAAGAGAAATTAGGGTTTCAGAATCTCAATTATCAAGGGGCAGGAGTTTGGAATTGGGAGAAGAGCAGAAGGTTTTATTTGAGATTGATGAAGAGGAGCATGAACTTATAATTGGTTCTGTTGAGGATGGTTCTGTTGATATAATTATTAGAAGTAGTGTGATAAGAGAAACTTTGTTAATTGGCGAGGAAAAGAAATTTGATTTAGATAGAGATGGAAATTATGATTTGAGTGTTAAGTTGAGGGGGATTGAAGATGGGACAGCGATGGTGAGGGTTAAGGAAATTGATGAGGCAATTTTAAGTCCTGAAATGATTAAAGAAAAAATGATTGAAGCAGTTAAAGGTGTAAGAAATTATGCTTTTGAAGAAGAAATTAATGGTACCACAGAACTAACAATTGTTGAGACTTTAACAATGCCTACCTTTGCAACTTCTAATGGAGTTGTTGATTTAAAAAATAAAAAAATGTATTCTGAAACTGAAGTTCTCGGAATTAAGGGAGAAGTTTATATTTTCAATAATTTCAGTTATACAAATGCTTTGGATAATTGGATTAAAACATATTTAAAAAATAGTCAAGATTATTTTAAGATAGAAAAAGAAATTAACACTATAAAGGAATCGGAAATTGAAATAGTTGATAAAAGAGACTTACATATAAAACTAATTGCAAATAAACAAGTAATTGGAGATGACTTCCTTAATGAGTTGTATAAAGATGCTCCTGATTTTAATCTAACAAGTATGAACATTATATATGATAAACTAATTGAAAAAATAGAAGTAGAATATTGGTTAGATGATAATTTTAGAATTGAAAAAATAGAATCTGAAATAATAATTAATATAAATAATGAGTCACTTATTCCTAAAGAAGAAGTAACTTCTGCTGGTGAAAATTCTGGCGGAATGAGGATAAAATCTATTTCTCTGATTAATTTTAAAGATTATAATTTTCAAGAGGAGATCATTATTCCAGAAGAAGTTTTGAATGCAACCTGGTTCTGTACAGAAAATAATGATTGCGGACAAGAAGAATTTATTTGTGCAAGTTTTAAATGTGTTGAAGGTACAAGATGTGAAGAGGATACTGATTGTGAGAGTGAAGAATATTGTTATTTCCTATACAACTATTGCAAAGAAAAAGTCGGCGAAGGTGAATCATGTTATTCAGAAGATCATTGCATGGAAGGATTATCTTGTATTGATTTTAAATGTATTGAAAGTAGTTGATTATAATATTTTTGATATTTTTACATATTTTTCATTCCGAAAAATTTATAAACACTTGTTAACTAAAATTAACATATGTTAAAAATATTTAACAACTTGGAATTGTTTTTTGAAGATGTTTTTGTAGAGATTTCTGTGCGCGAATATGCAAAGAAGAAAAATATGAGTCCTCCTACAGCATCAAAAATTTTGAAGGATTTTGCGAATGAGGGTTTGTTAATTGAAAATAAAAAAGGAATTTATATTTATTTTAGAGCAAATCGAGGGAGGGGATTGTTTAGGGATTTGGCTGTTGCTTATTGGAAGAATAAACTTTTTAATTTATTTGAGAATATTCATGAGAAATTTTTGTTTAAGCCGTTGATTTTATTTGGTTCAATTGCAAAGGTTGAGAATACTATTGATTCTGACGTTGACATTTATGTTGATTTGCCGAAGAGAAAAATTGATTTGTCTGTTATTGAAAGGAAACTTAAAAGAGAGATTCATGTTCATTTTAGGGAAAAATCTGTCAATACTAATCTTGATAAAAATATAAAAAAGGGGTTTACTATAATTTAATAAAGAGGAAAATGGAAATTGAAACTATGCAGTTGTTGATGAAGCATGTCAATTCTCTCGAGGATGCGGCAGAGAAACTTGAAAAAGCATATTTTAAAAAAGATACAGAAAGTGTCGAGAAAATTAAAAAATTTATTCTTGAAGTGAAATCTAAAATTGATGGTTTGTTAAAATGAGTTTGAGTTTATTGAGAGCAAATGTTAGGCATGAGAAAAAACTTGCTGGAGAATTGAGTATTTTAATTCAAAGATATAAACAAATTAATAATTCAAAGGGAAAAAAACAGCTTGAAAGAATTATCGATGCGCATAAAAATCAGATTAAAATTTTGAATGGTTCGATTCCTTTGATTCTTGATAAAATTTCTTTGATTCAGAAACTTCCTGGAGGATCTAAAAAAGAAAAACCAAAAAAGTCGAAAGAAGATTTGATTAGTGTTAGTTATAATTTAGAAGGAAGAGAACATTTGGTCGCGATTAATCGAGACGATAAAACTAAATATCTGAAACACCTTAGGATTTCTGATGTTTCTTTGAGAAATCTAAAAAAGAAAGGGAAAGATATTGAGGAGGAGTTTGAAAATAAATATAAGAAACCAAGCTATTATGTTCGAACTTCGAATAAACTTTTTTCAGGACTTTCAAAGAACTGGATTGATAAAGGATATTTTAGGGAGCTTGGAAAATCCCTGAAAAAAGGAGGATTTGTTTTTTTGCTTCATAGTTATATTTCTGTTATGTTTTTTACTGCTCTGCTTTTTATTTTGTTAGGCATTATAATCGCGATGTTTTTTTTCTTTTTTAAAATTGGTTTGACCTCTCCTTATATTTCATTGATTAATTTTTCACAGGCAGATTTAGCCATTAGGTTTTTAATGGTTGGTTGGATTATTCCTGCTGTTCCTCTGATTGTTTATTTGATTATGCTCTATTATCCTTCGACAGAGGCAAAAACAACTGAACAGCAGATTGATTATGAACTGCCTTTTGCGACAATTCAGATGGCAGCAATTGCAGGAGCAGATATTGAACCGAGCAATATTTTTAGAATTGTTGCGTTGAGCAGGGAATATAAGTATATTGGGAAAGAGGCGAAGAAACTTATGAATCAAATTAATCTTTATGGTTATGATTTGGTTAATGCTTTGAGGAATGTTGCGCGGGCAAGTGGGAGCAAAGCGTGGGCTGATTTACTTAATGGCATGTCAACAACTATAAAATCAGGAGGTGACTTGAGCAAATTTTTGAGCAAGAGAGCAGAGACATTGATGTTCGATTATCGGCTTAGGAGAGAGAAGGCAATTAAATCTGCAGAAACTTTTATGGATATTTATGTTAGTGTTGTTATTGCAGCGCCGATGCTGATGATGCTGTTGTTGGTAATAATGAGTATCAGCGGAATTGGTTTTGAATTTACAATTCCTGTTTTGGCGCTCATTGTTGTTTCAATTGTTTCAATAATTAATTTAATATTTTTAGTTTTTTTACATATAAATCAAAAGAAATTTTAAATGAAAATAACAAATAGCATGGTGATAGGCTCGGCAATAGGGCTGTTGATAGTTGCTGCTTCATTTTTATTTCTTTTTGTTCCAGAAATTAAAAGCTACAATATTTTTTATTTTATTCTTGGAATTGGGATTTTGATTACTCTTCTTCCTTTTGTGGTTTATTCTATTATTCAAACAAAAGCAATGAGAGAGAAAAACGAAATGTTTTTGGAATTTTCGAGGAGTCTTGTTGAAAGTGTTGAATCTGGAACGCCGATAAGCAAGAGTATTCTTAATTTAAAGCCGCAGAATTTTGGAGCACTTGGACCGCATGTTCGTAAACTGGCAAATCAGATTCGGCTTGGAATTCCACTTCAAAAAGCATTACAGACTTTTGCGTATGATACAGGAAGTAACACAATTATTCGGGCGATAACTTTGATTAGAGAAGCAGATAAAACAGGCGGGAATATTAATACAATTTTGGAATCTGTTGCAAAGTCTGTTTCTGAAATTGAGAAACTGAAAGCAGAAAGAAGAGCGGCGATTTCGTCGATTGTTATGGAAGGGTATATAATATTTTTTATTTTTATTATAATAATGATTGTTGTGGAATATCAGATTTTGCCTATAACTTCTGGTTTAGGGGGAATTGAAGGAGATGTTGGTATTCCTGGTATGGAGGGGGCGGGTTTTGGTGGAACAGGTATTTCAGATTTTTCATTTGCCTTTCTTTCACTTTTAATAACCCAAGGGTTTTTTGCAGGACTGGTAATTGGGAAGTTATCTGAGGGAAATATTAAGGCAGGGATTAAACATTCATTTATTTTAGTTGCAATGGCAGTTTTATTATCTACAGGAGTGAGGTTGATTTTAGGATGATTGGGAAAAAAGCACAAGGACATGTGGAAATTGTGATTTCGTTTGTGATTTTTGTAGGGTTCCTGCTTTTTTTGTTTGTAATATTTAATCCTTTTTCTCAGACAGCGAATCCCAAGGCAGCAAATTTTATTTTTAATAATTTAGAGGAGGAGTTGGAGGTTAGTTTGATGAGTGTTAGTGTTAGTTTGAATAAGGAATTTGAAGAAGATATTAAGAATTGTTTTAAAATAGTAGGATCAGGAAATCTTATTCATGATTTACTTGAAGATTTAGGTTGCGAGAAAGGGAAAGTTATTGTTAGAGATAAAGAAGATACAAAAAAGGCAGAAATTTCAAGCTCTTCATTTCATATTCAGATTGAAAAAAGCACTTTATCTTCGCCAGACAATAAATTTTATACAATTTACTGTTCAGAAGATATTATAGGAAATGCTGTTTTAGGACCTTGTGAATCCTATTTAAATAATGGGGATTTCACTCTCGGAATAGTTGTGAATAGAACTGTTTGGTCTGCGGCGAAATTAGAAGATATGAAAGATGATTATAAAGATAATGAAAAATATGAAATCTTGAGAAGAAGTATTTCTGGCAAGGATGATTTTGGGCTACAAGTTTTTGATGTTGAAGATGAGGGGATTGATTTAAGCACAGGTTATGACTGGGATTTGACTGATGAAGTTCAAGACAGAGAAGTTCATGCTCAGATTTTTCCTGTTAAAGTTTTAGAAAGTAATGGAGAGCTGAGGCAGATGAAGGCGCGGGTTTTGGTTTGGTGAATTTACTTTTGGTAGATGTTTTTTCTATGCCCAATTTTCAAAATTAAAATTTTATCTGTTTCAATTTCAAATATTATTCTATAATCACCAATTCTCAATCTGAAAGAATTTTCGCCTCTTAATCTTTTGATGTCTTTAGAAAAAGGATTGTCTTTTAATTCTTTTATTTTTTTTAGAATTCTTCTTGCTACAAAATTTTCTAATTTATTTAAAGATTCACTAGATTTTTCATCCCAAATTATTTCATAGGACATTATAATTCAAACCTTCTTTCTATTTCTTCTTGAGTTATGAATCTTCCCTGTTTTATTCTTTTTCTTGCTTCAATTAACTCTTGTTTAGTTTTTTCATTTAATTCTAAATTATCTTCTATCATATTTTCAATTATTTCGTTGAAAGTTTCTCTTTCAAATAATTTCATTCTTTCGAGAGTTTCTCTTACATTATCTGAAATTTGTATTGTTGTGGACATTTTATAATTCCTTATAATCTTTTATAGGAAGTTATAGTATTTAAACTTTTTGTTTTTAGGAGCGTGTCTAATAATTAGCACGTCGATGCTAATTATTTTATCATCGCATCGAATCAATAATTTAATTTGATAACAAACAATCCTTGCAAGTATTTTGATTTGCATAGATTT
>JAFCDB010000027.1 GCA_017609885.1 Candidatus Pacearchaeota archaeon | reverse complement strand
TTTCATATATTTTTTTAGGTTAGACATAACTCTCCGAGCAATCGGGGAGTTTAATATTTTTCTCGAAATTTTAAAGTGATAAATTAATTAGAATTCCTGTGCGGAGATACTGTCTGAATTAAGAAAAAATAAAATAGGGAAAAAATAAAAATTACATGAAAAATTCGTATGCGCCCCAAATTACCAATGCAATCCAAATTATCACATAAAGCCAATTTTCTTTCCACATTATTCCTGCCTTGATTTGCCTTTCATATTTTACTATAAAATCATCAACATGTGTTGCAAGTCCAATCATTAGCAACAATGCTACAAATGCAGTTACTGCTAAAATTGTAACAATTCCAACTCCATTATTCACAAGATAGTAAAGCACTACAATTGCTAAGATAAGTCCGATAACTTGAGCTACAATAGCGTTTTTGTAAATGCCTTTTGCAAGATTCATCCATGCCATTGGTTTAACCAAGAGAACCAACATCTTGATCACAATAAGAACAATTACAATTAAAGCAATTATTTCAATAGGTGTCATGATTTTACCTCCTTTTAATTCTAACTCACTGCTCCTTTATAAATTCTTCTTTCGGAGCTTTGAACACTGAAATTATTGGTTTGATTAAAAGAACTATCCAAGCTGCCAAGAAAAATGCCCAGTGTGCATCAATTATCCAATTTCCAAAAGTTGGCCAAACAGATACAAAAAACAGAGCAAAGGCTATTGCAAATAATTCAAGAAGTATCAAATCCAATATACTGAAATTTTTGAAACTAACCATTTTTACCTCCTTTTAATTATAAGAAAATTAGTTTTTATAAATATTTTGGATTCATTCAATATCAGCATCAATAGCATTTAAATCTTTTTTAATAAAACTATTTATGTTTTCAAGATACTCACAAAATTTTTTATAGGTTTTTTCTTCTTTATTTTTTTCAGTTATCAAACTTTCAATTTCAGTTTTTTTAGTTCCTATTTCTCCAGATAATTTTTCAACTTCATCTTCTTCGACGATAAAATTATTTATTTGTTTTTTTATTTCTGAAATTTCACCAAATTTAGATTCAAGGGCAGGATTAATTAATTTAGATTCATTAAACAAATTGAGAATTTTCTCCCCATTGTCCTTTTCAAATTCTTTTTTAAAGTTTTCTTTGTGAGCTTTTACAATTTCTAAGTCATTTTGATTGATGTGAAAAAATTGAGTCAGTTCCTTAAAATTAATCACCTGCTTTAAATTGTAAATCTTTGAATTTAATTTTTCTTTTAAATTCTTAATTTCCTGTTTCTTTTTCAATTTTTCTTTATACTCTTCTGTATTTTTTTGGTTTTCAATATTTTTTTTAATTTTTTGTATTTCATTTTCCAATCCCATAATTTTACTGTCATGTTTTTTGAGATTCTCTCTGATATTTAATTTTGAATTTTCAATTTTATCTTTTTCAGTTATTTTCTCTTCGATAGAGTCAAGAATTTTAACTTTATCAAAAGAGGATTTATTTTTCTCCGTTATTTTTTTAATATCTGCGATAAATACACCTATGCAATCTTTAATATTCCCTAATTCTTTTCCAACAAGGATTGTGGCTTTTTGAAAGTTCATAGAAGACCTTTTTTGAAAATTCGAAAATAAATTATTAATTTTTTCTATTAATTTTACAGGATTTTCTTGCTCTAAATTTTCTAAATCATTTTTGAATTTTTCTGTTTGTTCCTTGTATTTTAAGAGATTTTCTTTGACAACAAATTTCATTTTTTCTTCAGATTTTATTTTGTCAACATCAACTTTTTCCAGCTCTGGAATTTTTTGATTCAATTCTTGAATTATTTTATTTATTGTTTCTTTTATTGAATCTGAAATCGAGGAGTTTTCTTTTTCAGTTTGCTGTTTTTTTTCTTTGAGCCAGTTTTCAATGTTTTCTAATTTTATTTTTTCAGTTTCTACTGGTTCTGGTTCTTTACTTGTAAATTTCTTTAGGAAGTCTAAGATTTTCATGGTAGATTGAGATATTTAGAGGATTTAAAGTTATCTCCTTCCCCTCTTCCCTCGAAAAGAATCCTTATTTCCCCTGCCTTGATTTCTATTTGATGAACTTCTACTTGAAAAACTTCTTTTTCTTGAATCTCTGTTTCTTGAATTTCTTCTTCTGCTTTTACTATGAAAACTTCTTGAACTACGATGTTCATTTTTTCCTCCCACATATTCTCTTCCCTGATTTTCCCTCCCTCTTTGTTCATTTCTCCTTCCCATCCTCTCCCCTCTTTTTTCAGGCATCCATCGTATTCTCACTCTTTCAATAAACGGGGCTTTTTCTTCTTTAATATTGAATTCGCCAGTCATGACCTTTCCGAAATTATCATAATCCCTGCTTTCTACAAGGTTTATTACTTTTCCTTGTTTTCCTGCTCTTGCTGTTCTTCCAATTCTATGAATGTATTCTTTTTTAGTTGAAGGCAAATCATAATTATAAATATGTGTTACTCCTTTAATGTCTAATCCTCTTGCTGCAACATCTGTTGCTACAAGAATATGGACTTTTTTCGAGTGGAAATCTCTGAGCATTCTGGTTCTTTTTTCCTGCGAAAATCCCCCGTGTATTGGGAGAGTTTCGATGCCCATGAATTTAAGATTCTTTGAAATAAAATCAACATTTCTTCGGGTGTTACAGAATATCATTACTAATTTTGACTTTTCATTTTCTAAGAGATGTTTTAATAGAGAATATTTTAATCCTTTTGGGGCGTTATAATATGCTTGTTCGAGTTTCATTGGATCTACATGAGGTTCTGTTGAAATTTCAATTAGGTTTTGCATGTGTTTTTTTGCAAGATAAAAAACGTCTTCAGAGATTGTAGCAGAAAAGAGAAGAGTCTGTCTTTTTTTGGGACAATAGCTAATTATTTTTTCTACATCATCTATAAATCCCATGTCGAGCATGTGGTCTGCTTCATCAAGCACTAAAGTGTTTATTTGCGAAAGGTCGAGGGATTTCCGGGTTAGGTGGTCGAGTATTCTTCCAGGAGTGCCGACGACTATTTCTGATGAAGCGAGTCTTCTAATTTGGTCTCTTATTGATACGCCGCCATATATTGAAATTACATTAAGTCCTTTATCTTCGGAAAATAAAGCTATTTCTTTTGCAACTTGATTTGCTAATTCTCTTGTGGGCGTTAAAACAAGCCCCTGAACTCCAAAATTCTTTTTTACATTTTTTATTAATCCTACAGCAAATGCAAGAGTTTTTCCAGAACCTGTTGAAGCTCCAGCTATGATATCGTTTCCTTCCAGTATTTTTGGAATTGATTCTTCCTGTATTTTTGTAGGAATTTCAAATCCTTTTGCCCTCAAAGATTTAAGGATAAGATTGTCTTTTCCCAATAATTTTTCAAAGTTCATATTCAATTTTAATAAGTAAGAAATAGCAATGTATTTCTTCAACGTTTATTTAATTTGATATTTTATTTTGACTTATCTGTAAGTTGAAAAAATTCAAGGTTTATAAAAGTTTGTTTTGGGATTTTGTAGATAAATTTATTTATTTTTATGTTCTATTTTTAGAGAATTTGTGGATGCTCCCGCCGGATTTTTAAATTAAAATTTAACTTTAGTACATTAATTCTCTTTCATTTTTTAAACAATTCTCTAAAAAATTAATTATAGAGATTAACCAAAAAATTATCCCCAGATTGTATCGCAATATTTTTATAACAAGTATTTCTTGCAAAATAATTAGTTATCTTATCACAAATTAAAATATCCTGAGTAATATGTCCAGCAAAATCTCCAAAGCAATCATCTCTTAATTCTCCAGTAAGAGTTTCACATATTGAAATATTCTTACTAGTCATGGCTCTATCCCTAATACAATATTCAAGTGATTTTCCTTCACCTTCACAAAAAGACATTGGCTGTTCAAATAATGTTAAACAATTAAAATCACCTTTACAAAGAGAAACATCTTCTTCTTTCATTGCAAGACAAGAATCCTTGCTTTGAGAACCTGCTGGCAATTTATTACAATGCTCTGTTGTTATCTTATCGGATTTATCTTCCCAATATAAAGCATTTACAAAAGACCAATAACATGATTCTCTTTCATTTTCATCATAATCAATTTCATCACAAACATTAATATCCCCACTAATCATAGAAAGTCCAAAATAACAATGTTTTTTGTCTCCATTCTCACTCATCAATTTACAATAAGAAATATCTTTTTTTGCATGAGCTAAACAAACATTTTTGTCGTCATTTCCTAATTCATCTTCTTCATTATCTAATTCAATCAATTCACAGAATTCAGGATTGTTATTTACAATAGCCAAACATTCAATTCTATTGCTAGGGGTTAATGTAAGAATTTCTTCTTGACTTAATCCTTCTGTTAAAGGAAGTTTTTTACAAATTTCATTTAAGGGAGTATTTGGTAAATCTTTTTCTAATTCAGATGCAAACACCATTTTTTCTTCATCACCCTCGTCGTCTTCTACCTCTTCATCTTCTACCTCTTCATCTTCTACTTCTATTTGACCAATTGACTCACAAATATTCTCTTCTGATGTCCATTTACATTCTTCATGTAATAAACATTTTTCTTCTTTATCGTCATAATTTGGACAAAAAATTTCTTGTTCTTCTGATTCAGAATTTAAAAAATAAAATCCAGCAATTAATAGAACAACAATACTCGCAACTATTCCAATTATCACACTCTTTTTCATTTTAAAACAACCATTCAAATATCTTTTTTATAAAATTATTAGAATTAGAATCTTTTATTACTTCTCCTGTAATTGGAGTAGAATCTCCCCCACCATCTCCACCTGAATCTCCTCTGCTAACACCCCTTCCATCAGAATCACTGCTACTACTTCCCCCATCTCCAGGTTCAGCAACTCCTCCACCAATAACCTTATCTGGTTCAGTTGGAGGAGTTTCATCAACCCCATCATCACTATCTAATATATCTCCTGGCGCACTAGTACTTGTTCCAGGCGCCATGCCATTATCTCCATCTCCTGCATCACCTACAATTCCTTGTGGTCCTGGAGCCATGTCATTATCGACATCATTAGAACCACCTCCATCAACATAAGTTTTAATATCACGAGTCAAACCATCATCCCCATTTTCCTCAACTATTTTAGTTGCAACCTCCTGAGTTAAACCATCTTCATCCACATCTTTCTCAAAATTGTCCACAACCCATTCTTTGATTTCAATATCAATATCATCTATTCTCTTTTCAATTTCTCTAATTTTATTTTGTTCCATGTTTCTTTCCCCTTCTATTTCATGAGTCATAGTTTGCCCTTCTTCTCCATCAACTGCAATTACCCATTCTGCTTTAAGCCCGGTTTTTTCTTCCTCTAAAACATAAAGTTCAAAATCATCTGGAAGATTTTCTTCATTATCTATTTTATTTTTAATCTCATCAGAACTTTTCATTACTTCTTCAGCAACATTCACTGAAACTTTATCCTGCACAATTTGAAGTTTTTTCCATGCGCCCTCAAGATTTTTATCTATCTTCTTATTCATCTTTTTATCCTCGCCATTTTTATTAGTCATAATTGCAGAATTAATTTCTCTCTCTCTAATTTCCAAAGCTAACATTACTTTTTTATCTCCAGAAGAAAAAAACATTTTCACATTATCAACAAATCTATTAAAACCTGAATAAGTTTGAACTTGTTCTTGAGCTAAAACTAAAGGCGAAACTAAAAGTATTCCTAACAAAAATAAAACTATCACTTCTTTTTTCATTAATAATTTAGTAAAATAGAATATAAAAAGGTATTGGATAGAGGCTTTGGTGAAACCCTATATAAAATAAAGTGACTTACCACTTTAACTAAAAAGGAGGTAAGTCAAATGAACAAACAATCTGAACTTTATAAATTTCTTGCTTCTGCAAGAAA
>JAFCDB010000009.1 GCA_017609885.1 Candidatus Pacearchaeota archaeon | reverse complement strand
ATTTTTATTTATTGGTGATGATTTATTGAATTTATCTGGAGAATTATATAATGATTTGTTTTATATTAGCTTAATCAAACAGCTTTGAAAGAGCTGTCTGCGGAGATACTGCCAGAACCAAAAACCTTATAAACTTCATTATCTCTAGATTATTGCCAACTTCGGTTGGTAGGGGTAAAGAACTTCGGTTTTTTGCCTCTTTATTTTTACATCCTTTCAAAAAATTTATAACCTATTATTACTATGCTAAAACATGAAAAAGTGGTTAAAACTTATCGGATTTATTTATGTATTTATCTTTTCAATTGAATTAATAAAACAGAGCTCTCTTTTTCTTGCACCGAATATAAAAGATTTCCTTATGCAAAGCTTGACTCCTATAAAAGCTCTTTCAGTTGGATGGTTTGTAACTTCGATAGTCCAGTCATCAGGAGCAGTTGGCACAGTTGCGGTGACATTCGCAGGGAATAATTTAATAAACTTGCAAACAGCAATTTTTATTTTAATTGGCGCTTTATTTGGAACAACAATTACTGCTATAATAATTTCAATAATAACAATTGCCAAAAAAAGAAGAGACTTCAGACATGGATTTGAAATAGGACTTTGTTATTCAATTTACAGCGCATGTTTGGTGGCAATAATTTTTCCTTTAGAATATTTCTTAAAACTTTTTTCCAGAACATCTTTTTTTCTCGCATCATTTTTAGAGGACAAATTATTAATATTAAAAATTCCTGATTTCATTGGAATAATAACTTCTCCAATTCTTGAACCATTGTTTACAAGAAATCACAAATTAATTTTACTAATTATTGCGTTTGCACTGCTAATTGTCACATTGAAATATATAGGAAAGTCGGTCATAGATGTTCTCGGTGGCGAAGAAAAAGCGAGAAATTTCATCAACAGGCATTTTGAATCAAAATATAAGGCTTATTTTACAGGAGTTATCTTAACGGGAGTATTATTCTCTTCAAGCATCACAATCGGCCTCTTAGTTCCTCTTGCAGTTTCAAGAATAATAAATTTAAAAAAAGCAGTTCCATTTATATTAGGAGCCAATTTAGGAACATTCACAGATATATTTTTAGCGTCAGTAATACTTGGAAAAACTCCTGCACTCGCAGTTGCCTTGTCTTATTTTTTATTCGCAGTTGTTGGGACATTAATTTTCCTCCCAAACACAGAACTTCTATTCAGAGCAACAAAATTCATCTCTAAACGCTTGATTCATATATCAAGAAAAAAGGCACTTTATTTCCTGATGATTTTTATTATAATCCCTTTACTGATAATTTTAATTTCCTGATTCTTAAGAAAACACATTATTCAGGAAGATAAATTTTTTAAAACTTTAAGTAAAATAAACAGCCAAACTAATCAATCCGACAACAAAACAGTAAATTGAAAAAATCCAAAACATTCCTTTTCTAACAAAATAATAAAGTGCATGAAGAAAAATCCAGCTCAGAAAAAAGCAAATTAAAAATGCAATTACTAAATTTGAACTAAAATACGCATTTCCAATTTCTGAAATCGCTGCTCCAATAACCAAGGGAACAAAAAGCAAAAAAGAAAATTTTACTGCCTTATCTTTTGAAACACCAAAAAAAAGAGCAGATGAAATTGTTATCCCGCTTCTTGAAACTCCTGGAAAAAGCGCAAGCACTTGAAACAAACCAATTATTAAAGATGACTTCCAATTTAATTCTCCTTTTCTAACAGAAATTTTTGTGAGAAAAATAATAGCTCCTGTAAATAAAAAAGCAATACCAATAAATAAAAAAGAGCTGAAAAATGATTCAATTATGGGCTTGAAAAAAAATCCAAAAAGAGCAGCAGGTATTGTCGCAACAATTAAATAAATCCAAAGATTTTTTGTTTCTTTTTTAAAACTCAACAACTCAAAAATTTCTTTTCTTGTAAAAATCAAAACAGCGAGCAAGGAAGCAAAATGCAGGATAGTAATTAAAAAAAGATTCGGTTCACTAACTAAATTTGAAATCAGCGCTAAATGTCCTGAGCTCGAAATTGGCAAAAACTCAGTCGCTGCCTGGACAACCGCAAGCAAAATCTCATTTTCCATTGTTTTAACTGTATAGCAAGCTTTAAAAATCTATTTTATGATTGAATAACATGGCATTTAAAATAAATATTTCAGAAAAAGGCAAAACTTACAAAACTGAAATTGAATCAGAAGTTTTAGTTGGAAAAAAAATTGGGAAGTCATTTTCAGGCAGAGAAATTTCTCCGGATTTACAAGACTACGAGTTTAAAATTACAGGGACAAGCGACAAGTCAGGTTTTGCCGGAAAAAATGATGAAGAAGGCACAGCATTAAGAAAAATACTTTTAACAAAGGGAAAATTCATGAAAAAAACCCCTCACAAAGGATTTCGAAGAAAAAAAACAGTTAGAGGAAATACAATTTCTGCTGACACTGTGCAGATAAATACTGTAGTTATTAAAGAGGGTGGGAAAAAACTTGAAGATATTTTTGGGAAGAAGGAAGTTGTTGAGGAAAAGAAATAATAATTTTATAACTCACTAATTCTTTAATTAATTATGAACATTGGGGTGTTTAAAGATAAAATGAAAACCTTTGAATACGATTATGACAGGGAAAATGATTCTTTATTTATTTAGAAAGGGCTAAGTCAGCTGGAGCTGTAGAGCTTGGAAATTTTATTTTCGATTTTAATGAAAACGAACAATTAATCGCTATTGAAATTCTTAATGCTTCGAAAACAATTTCTAAAATTATGTCAAAAATATTAGAGTTGAATAGGATTCAGGAGCTAAAAACTGAAGTCGCAAATTTCAGGAACATGGCAAGCATTAAAATTTCAATAAAGACAGATTCAGAATTTGAAACAGCCATTATTGTTTTGCTGAATATTAAGGAAGAAAGTTCTGCTTTGAGTTATTGATGACCCATTGCGAAGTTTTAAAAAACCCTCATTCTAACTAATTTTATGGAAACAAATATATCAAAACTGCCTATATTGAATATTGGGATGGTTGGGCACATAGACCATGGAAAAACAACTCTACTCCAAGCTCTTTCAGGAAAATTCGCAGATATTCATAGTGAGGAGCTTAAGCGCGGGATTACAATTAAACTTGGATATGCAGATATTGTTTTAAAAAAGAAAGGGGAAAAATTCAATGTTGAAGATGGAGAGCCATTTAGGTATTTGACTTTTGTTGATGTTCCAGGGCATGAGATGCTTATGGCAACAATGCTTTCTGGAGCTGCAGTTATCGACGCTGCAATTCTCGTTGTTGCAGCAAATGAGGGAATTAAACCGCAGACGCGCGAACATTTAACTGCATTGCAGGCAAAAAAAATTAACAAAATTATAATTGTTCAAAATAAAATTGATTTAGTTTTGAAAAAACAAGCTTTTGAAAGCTATAAAAAAATAAAAGAATTTGTTAAAGGAACAATTGCAGAAAATTCCCCAGTAATTCCAGTTTCAGCCCAGCAAGGAGTGAGCATAGATTTAATTTACAAAGCATTAGCGGAAATAGAAATTCCTCAAAGAGATAAAAAGGCAGATCCAATATTTTTTGTTGCAAGAAGTTTTGATATTAACAAACCAGGAACAAAAATAAATAATCTTCATGGAGGAGTTTTAGGAGGAGCATTAAAAAAAGGAATTTTGAAAGTCGGAGATGAAATTGAGATTAAACCTGGGATAAAAAAAATCGAGAAAAATAAAGAAATATATAAAACTGTTAAAACAAAAATTGTTTCTATCTATAGGGGAAGTTATGAAATTAAACAAGCAGAACCTGGTGGAAGTTTAGCAATTGAAACAGAGTTAGATATGGCGCTGACTAAAACTGATCATCTTTCAGGGACTGTTGCAAGTTTGAAAGGCAAACTTCCAGAAATAACAGAAAAGTTGAAAATTAAGGCAGAAAATTTTAAGGAAGTTATGGGCGTGGAAGGTCATAAAAAAGTTGAGGACTTTAAAGTTGGAGAAACTTTAATGCTAAGCATCTGCACTTCTATTACTCTTGGGAAAATAATGAAAATTTCTGAAAATGAAATTGAAATGAACTTGAATACTCCTGTTGTTCCATTTCAAAAAGATAATGTGGGGATTGCGAGAAATGTCGATGGGCACTGGCGGTTGATTGGTTTTGGAGAAGTTATTTAACAACAAAGAATTTTTAAACTCTAATATGCTAATTTATGTATGGAGGTCAAATGAAAGATATTAAATTTAAAGTTGCTGTTCTCGTTATTGTTCTTCTTGTAGTTGCCCTTCTTTACCTGACAGTTCTTGGGCCACAGATTCAAGGATATTTGATAAAGACGCAAGTTAACGCTTATGAATCTGCAATAAAGGATGTTATAAACAGAGTGGAACAACAAGGATATGTTGTGCTTCGCAATGAAGAAAGTCAAATAGTTTTAGTGCCTGCTCAAATTCCTGAAGAACAACTTCCAGAACAACAAACTCAACCTGAAATGCAGGAATAAACCTAAAGAGGAAAAATGAAAAAAATCCCTGTTTTTGTGATAGTATTGTTTTTAGTATTAACCGGGGTTTTTGCACAGGCAATTTCCAGTGATGTTGGAAAGGAAGTTGGAGAATATGTTAAATCTTTTCTTGAAAAAGAGGGAATAGAACGAGGAGAAATTCAGGAGATTGTTGAAATTAATCAAAATAACCTTCCTAATGAAGTTGAGATAAAAGAAATTGATGAAAACAATATTGGAATTTATGAAGTAAGTTATCTTGAGGAAAATCAGGAAAACAAAATTTTTGTAGTTACTTATGCAACTAATGAATTTGAAAAGAAGGAAGATTACAAGAACATTAATTATTTGAATTTTGGATTTGCAGAAAGCTCAAGTGAATCAGCTTATCTTGAAAGTTCCAATGTTCAAGGAAATAAAAATATTGGATATGTTATGATGCGTCCTGGAAGCATCACAGGAATTTCTACAAGTTTGAATCTTGAAGGACAGGGAGAACTTGAAATTAAAATTTATATTAATGGTGAAGATACAGGATTCAGAAATGTGATTTCTTCAGATGACAGTAAAAAAATGGATTATGATTTGCAGTCAGAGAGAGTTTTGGATTATAATCCGGGGGATGTAATTTCAGTTTATGTTGAGAAAAAAGGAGAGTTGAGCTGGAGTAATGCAGTTACTCTTGTTGAAACAACAAGCTAATGAAAAAAAGAAAGAGAAAAACAAATTTTAAATTAATAGGTTCAATAATAATGTTTTTTTTAATTGCCATTCTCGTAATCTTTTTCTTTAATTTATTTAAATTTTCAATTACTGGAAAAGTTCCGATTTCATTAAATACTATTTACCATGAAAATGAATTGCTCCAAGGAAAAATTTCTCTTTCAATGAAGTCGGGTGAATTAATGCCTGCAGATACGTTGGTTTTAGTTGCATCAGAAAAAGATCAATATAAATTTGCCCTTGAAGAATTAATTTCACAGTCAACTGTTGAAGGAGATTTTTTTATTGAGGGAAAAAGTATCTCTGGGATAGGATCTGGTTTTGGGGTTGCTGGGGAAAAAATTGTTTATCCTGATGTTAAATTTGAGTTGAAAATTGTAAAGGCAAGTAAGAGTTCAGAAGGAGACGGAGAGGGTAATAAAAGTGAAGAAGAAACTCCCGAAGAAACTCCCGAAGAAACTCCCGAAGAAACTCCCGAAGAAACTCCCGAAGAAACTCCCAAGGAACCTGTTGAGGAAATAGCAGAAGAACCAGAAGAAATTCCTGAAGAACAAGTTGAAGAAAGTTCAAGTGAAACAAAAGAATCTGCTGAATCTACAGAAGAGACAACTCCAACCGAAGAGTCAAGTTCTGAAGAGAGTTCAAGTGATAGTGAAACAAGCGAGAGCGAGATTGAAACATCTCCAATAACTGGCAGTGTTGTTGCTGAATTAATTTCTGAAATCCAGGGAACAACAAATGCGCAATCTTATTTTACATATGAATTAGCAGAGGGCGAGAGTGCAGAAATTGTTTCTTCATCACAAGATGTTGAGATAAATATTGAAGAAAACACAGTAACTATTATAACAGATTATTTTGAAATAGAACAGGGGTTTGGAAAGGAGTTTTTAGGAGAATATGCTTATGAAATAGAAATAGATTTATCTTCTTTAGAAATAATTCCTCAAGAAGGGGATTTTGTTGTTTCTTTGACCTATGAATCTAAAGAGATTGTTTCAATTTCTACAATTCTTGATAGTGAAAATCCTGAAAGTTTTGTTGAAGGCAAATTAGAATCTGAAATTAATGAAACAACCACAAATGAAACTTTATTTAATGAAACAATTGTTGAGGAAGATTTACCAGATTATACTTTGACTCAGGAAGAGCTTTTTGTTCTTCAAGCTAAAACTGGGGAAAAAGAGGTTGAGATTACAAAGTCAGAAGTTGTCAATGGGCGTCTTGTTGTGAGATTTGAAATTGGCAGCTACTGGCTTGAAAATTCTTATGATTATTCAAAAAGTCAAAAAGACCTTAGTGAGGAAATTGAATTAGATAGAATGCGCTGGATAAAAAACCTTGCGAGTAAATTCTCTGAAACTCCTCTTGAAACAGAAGAAATAAAAGATTATTTAGGAACTTACGAATTATAATTGATGATTTATTTTTAAAATGAAATTTGCAATTGTCGCTTCAAAAAAAGACCCTGCAGCATTAAATATAATTCAAAATTTAAAAAAACTTGATTGTAAACTTCCGATTTATTTTACTGAAAAAGAAATAATTTTTGCAGAAAATATTAATGAAACTATAAATGCTGATTTTCTAATTTTTGCATCAAAACACCAGTCGCAAAAAGAAATTAAAACCCTGTCAGTCCATGCAATTGGAAACTGGAATAAAGCAGAATTTGGAGGAAAAGCTCAAACCCTTTGTTCAACAAGCTCTTTAATCTTAAAAAATTTCTTTCAAACTCTTAACAAAACAAATAATTTAGATTACGAAGTTTCTTTAGAAGTAACACATCACGGCCCATTTGTCAAAACTCCCTGTTTGTTTATTGAAATTGGTTCTACAAAAAAACAATGGCAGGATAAAAAAGCAGGAGAGATTATTGCTAAAACAATTATAAAATCAACTAAAAATCAAAAGAAAGGAAAATATAAAGTTGCTATTGGAGTCGGAGGTCCGCACTATTGCTCTAATTTCAATCAAATTCAATTAGAAAATAAGTTTGCAATTTCCCACATAATTCCAGAATATGCATTTCCATTAAAAAAACAAATGATTGAACAGGCAATTTCAAAAACAGCTGAAAAAATTGATTGTTTTTTAATTGATTGGAAAGGTTTGGGAAATTCTAAGCAGAGAAAAAATGTTTTGGAGATTTTAAAAGAATTTGATTTGGAAACTTTGAAGACGAGGGAAGCGAAGGTTAATTAATCAAAAAATCCTCTCCGAAATCTCCGCTTGAATGCGCAAGAACATCAGTTATTGTTATAACTCCTACTAATTTTTCTTTATCAACAACAGGCACTCTTTTTATTTTGTGGGCTGTCATAAGATTCGCAACTTCTGACAAGTCCTCATCAGGCGAAGTAGTCAAAACTTTTGTACTCATTACTTGTTTAACTTTTGAATTTATTTTTTTGATATTCCTCATTACATCTCTTTCAGTAATTATTCCCTTAACCTTAGAATCCTTTACAATTATCAAACTCCCAATATCTTTTTTTGACATAATTTTTGCAGCATCCCTTACAAGTATGTGGTCATCAATCACAACTGCCTTGCGCATAATTTGAGAAACTTTCATTTTCATAGTACAATTAGTTGAAAGGAGTTTATAAGTTTTTAGGAACGCCGCCGGCAGGAATCGAACCTGCGCACCCCGAAGGGCACGGCTTAGCAAGATAGTTGAACTTTATGTCCACTATACTGGAAAGATTTAAATACTTATATTACTTCTTATATGCAATTAAATATATCATAGTTTATGATAAAGACAATGATAAAGACAATGACAAATAATGAAAAAATACCAATTAGAGAAATTAACATAAAAAAGCAGTTGGATAATGTTAAAAATTGGAAAATTAGTAGTGAGGACAAGAAATCAATTAAAGATTATATTAGGGACTTACAAATTGGTAAAATCACAGGCAACCAACCATGTGCAGGAACTCTAACAGGTTATTTATCAAATTTGAGAATAGCATTGGAGTTTATGAACAAACCAACTTCACAACTCAAACCAAAAGACACTGAAGGTTTATGTGAAGCTTTGTTAAAAGATAATCTAAAGTATATTTTTAAGAAGAAAAATAGTGATGGAAAAACAATACATCATAAAAAACCATACTCTGAAACAGATAAGATTAAAATAAAAAATGCTGCAATACTTTATTTAAATTGGAAGATAGGAGATAAATCATCATCACTAATAAAAATCTTAAAAGTTAAACCAAAATTGAAGGAGAGAACACCTGATTATTTGAGAGAAGAACAAGTTGAGAAATTGTATAAGGCTTGTAAAACAAGTGAGGAGAGATACTTGATTGCTATGTTGTTTGATAGTAGAGCTAGAGCTGAAGAATTTTTCAATATTAGAAAAGAAGATTTACAATTGCCTAAAGGAGAAGATAATTTTGTGAAATTAACTTTGAAAGAAGAATACTCAAAAACTAAGGGCAGGACTATTGGTTTGTATTGGAAATATTGTTTGGAGGGTGTTAGAGATTATCTTAACCAAAGAATTAATGAAGGACTACAAAATGATGAGCCAGTTTTCAAGAACAACTATAAAAACACATTAAAATTCTTAAAAAGATTAGGAAACAAAGTTTTAGGAAGGTCAATTTATTTTCACTTATTTAGGCACTCATCAGCAACTTATTATGCTAACAAACTCAATAGACAAGAACTTTGTATTCGGTATGGGTGGAAATTTAGGTCACCATGTCCAGATATTTATATTAGTAGAGACTTAGGAAAGAAGGAGATTGATGAGAAATTTGAGAGAACTCAAATAGGAGAATTAAAGGGTGAGCTTGAGAAGCAGAAGCAGCTTAATAAAATCAAACAAGAAGAATTAGAAAATAAGAATCAAGAGTTAGTAGTTGAAATACATAATATGTCAAAGGATTACAACAAGGTTGTCAAAGAGATGAGAGGGGCTATTTTGAACATGAGGAGATTGAATGTTACTGAGAATTATTAATATTATTTTAAAGTGGTAACAAACGAAAGATTTAAATAGAGAAATTTCTGTGAATTTATATGTTACCAGCAACAGTTAGTTTTGGTCGTGAAAGAGAAATTACTCATGAAATTGGTAAGGGATTAGAAGATTCTTTTAAAGAAGCTAGAAAAATAGATTATCAAATAGCTAAGTCTCTTAATCATAAAATGGGTGTAATGGGTTATGTTGGAAGATTGCCTGTTGTTGGAAGAGTTGTTACTAGAGTTAGAGCAATTAAACCTTTGGGTTCTTTAGAATCAGAATTAAGAACAGGACTTAATAATTCTCTTGTTTCATTAGTTAAAGTTGGGAAAAAGGCTCAAGAAGAAAAAGAAAGAATAGCACAATTAAATGGAATTTATGATACTGCTGTTCAAGAGGGATGGGAGCCTCAAGAATTTGTTAAGTTTATTGAAGCTAATACTGATATTGATTATGTTGTTTCTTTAGATGGTGAACAAATAGATATGAAAGATTTATTTGCTGAAGTTGATTCACGTTTATCACCAGAAAGAAAAGAAGAAAAACAGCAAGAATATCTTGGTTGGCTTAAACAACATGTTAATCTTAGTGAACAATACTTAGAATCAATGCATGCATTATGTTTTGTCGGTTGTGAATGGGTTGGAGGAATGACTAGAAGTTATTTTGATTTAACTCAACTTAGAGAGGGGATGGAAGAAATACAAAGAACACTTCAAAATTTAGGAAGAGGTGGAACAGCATCTATTACTAGTCAGCAAGCATTGAGGCAATATGGAACTGCATATATTAATGGAATGAGAAGTTTAGTTCAAGGATATAAGAAAATGTGCGCTTTGAAAGATAATGGTTCGAACGAATTTAGAGCATCTCTTCAGCAATTAGAAACTGATTTGAATAGTCCAAATGGTTCTTATAAATTAGAATCTCAAAAACATGAACCACAAGGAAGATTGTTATTAAATCCAAATACAAGGGGAGAATAAAATGAAAATAGACATAGAATACAAAGATGGAAAAATGAAAGTAGACGGAACTCCAACAGAAGAAGAAAGAGAATTATATAATGGCCTAAAAACTGCTGCAGGAAGATTTTATGAAACTGTAGAAGGTCTTTTGGAAGGAACAGTTTTGGAGGGAGTTTTAGAGATAAAGGTGAAAAAAGGAGAAAATTAAAATGGCAACTCTCTTTGAAAATGAGCTTTTTGATTATTTAGCACATTTAGAATGTGAAGTTGATAAAAGAATTTCTGCAAGTGATGAAGGAAGTTTTCAACATTTAATGCACTCTCAAATGAGAAGTGTAATTGGAACAGAAAAAGATTTTTTAACATATATTAATTCAAATGGAACTCAACCAGTTTTATCTATATCCCCAAATGGATTGCCTTCTGTAGATTCTTTAAATCCAGACTTAGAAAAAATGTGCGAATTAGTAGATGACGAAACTTCATTTACTGGAATTGCTCAAAGATTTAGAAAAGGTATGGATGGAAAGAATAAAGGAGAAGAAGGGCACTTATATGTTCCTGTTTCTGAAGGTGAATGGAGTAAAGAATTAGCAAATAGAAGTAAAGAAAAATTACAATCTCAAGTAGGATTTACAATTAGTGAAACAGATGATGGAAGATTTGAACTTGCAGTAAGAGAAGATGTTCATTTACAAGGTTATGACCAACATTCTAAAGAATTTCCAATTTTAATTAGAGAAGGAAGAATGAAGTATCATGTTGTTTGGAATAGGCTAGTGGATGATACTGAAGAAAGTTTTTATGTCCCTAATACCGCTTTAGTCTTGCAAGGAAGACCTACTAAGCCACCTAAAAAACAATTTGATGATGTAACTAGATTTTATAGTTTTGGAAACTCGGACTTTAAGGGAGTTAGTAAACCTTGGTTTATGAGATGGAGGGGAGATTCAATTGATTATGCAGGTTTTTTAGCAGCTGGAACTAATGCAAGAGTTAGAACTACAGAAAATATTTTAGAAGCAATAGGAAGAGCATTAAATAAACAAGTTGCTGTTAAAGGAATTAGAAAAAATGATTTAGGACAAATATTAGCATTTGCTACAGTTCCTTTCAAAAATGCACCAAGAACAACACCTAAACAAGAGGATTTTTATGCAGACAAAGGTGAGCCTAAAATTCCTACAAAATATGAATTAATTTTTACATCTGGTGGTGATAGAATGGGGGAGATAGAATATATACTACCACATAATAAGAAACATTTTGGAAGTTATGGAGCAGAATATTATAGATTTACAAAAGGGGGAGTAAGATTAACTGTATTAGGAGAATCTGTTTGGAATGAAGAACAATATCATAATCTTCAAAATGAATTAAGAAAGGTTAAAAAGAGGTAACAAAATGGACAAAACTCTCTCAAGATGTGTTGATAGAGTGCTTGAAGATGATTCTGTTGATGCACTTTATGTTTATGGTTCTTATGTGAATGGATATTATAGAAAAGATTCTGATATTGATTTAGTTGCTTTAACATCACAAAATCCAAAGAATAAACCTATAGAAATGCAACCAAATATAAGTATTCATTTAATTCATCCTTTTACTTTACAATTATTTGAAGTTGGACATCCTTACACTCATTTGAGAATGGTTCCTGTGTATAATGAAGAGAAATGTGTTGAAATATCTAATAGGATGAAGTCAGAATTAGTAAGAAGAGAATTAGTTAGATTTAGAAAAGCAGGAGTTGAGGAATTTGATGTTTTAAACCCATTGAATAATTATCTTTTAGGTTATGGGGTTCAAAGACCTTGGAGAATAAAACCTATTAAGAGAATTTTTGAATCTGATGATTCACAAAATTTATTGGCAAAAGAATATCAAGGAGTTCTAAACCTATTAGGACAAAAAGGAATGGTTGAGCAAAGAAATGGAAGATTTTCAATAAATCCTGATTATGTTTTTGATGAAGAATTTGAACAACCAAAAGATAGTCTTTTATTTAAAGCTAGAAATTCTTATTGCGGATGGCATTATTTAAGAAATGCTATGTCAATGGTTGATTTTACAAGAAGAAGAAAATGATAAGAATATCACAGGGAAAAATAAGATTAGAAAATCGAATTTTAGATTTAGCTACTTTTCAAGTTAGACCTAAAGCTACTGAACATGATTTAGAAACATATTATGATGACTTTATTGCTCACGCTGATGAAGCAAAAGATTATTTTGAAGATAGAAAAGCTTTTGATAGAGCTTTAAAAGATGCATCAGATGAGAAACGTCCAAAATTTGTTCCTAGAGATTCAAAGTATCCTTTTATGTGGGCTTTAAGAACAACATTTATGCCTTTTGATTTTTTAAGACCTTCAAAAAGAAGATTGCATGATGAATATTTTATGGCTGCTCATTGTATAGCTGCTGTACCAAGAAAGAATAAAGAAAAATCTAAAGAAGGAGAAGAACCATTAGACAAAAGATTGAGAGAAGATATTTCTGAAAAGTTTAAACAATATCCTGGTTATGAAGGGATAATTGAAATGCCAAATGATAGAACTCCTCCTGAAACAAAATCCACTACTTTTCATGAATCTTTACATTATCTAGTTATTAGATACCAAGCAGAAACAGGAAGAAATTTTGTTAATGCATTCATAAGAGAAGAATTACCACAACTTGAAAAATATCAAGTTGAACATGCAATTCATGAAAGAGCTGTTGAAATTTTAACTGATAAATTATTAAGCCATGATTCTGATGCACAATTCGAAGCTCGTTGGCCTTTTTATTCTTTATCAAGTGAAAAATTTCAAGGAGTTAGATTACTAGCTGGAGGTAGTATGGCAATAGCAACAGGAATACTTTTAGGAAGTTCAATTAGTAAACCATATTTATTACCGTTAGCATTTGTTCCTGGAAGAATTAGAGATTATGTATTAGAAAAGCACAAGCAATCTAAGAAAGAAGAGATACTAAAACCAATGGAATATCCAGAATTTAAAATCTAACCTAACACCTTTAAAATTAACTCACCATTTTTTGTAATCTTTAATGGAATCTTACCATGTTTTTGAACTTCTTGGTCTTGGATTAATTTTATTTTAAGAAGATGTCTGACATGAACTTTCAAACTCATGTGAGTAAGTTTTAATATCTTTTGTAAATCACCAACACCTAAATCTTTGTTTTTATTATTTTTGAGAGTTTTAAGAACAGCTAAATCAAGTTCATTTAAAACATTGCCACTTCTCTCACCTTTCTTTCTTTTAACCATATATTATAGAGCAAAATGATGTTTATAAATATAACGTTAATAATTGCATTATATTATTAATTTAGGTGAAGAGAAACATTTATAAATGTATATAGGTATATATTATTACAAGCATACTATATATAATATAGGAGTTATATACAAAATGAACAAGGTCATAATATTTAAGGTAAACAAGGAACAAAGAAAGCTTTTAGACAGAGCTGTGAAAAAATCAATGAGAACTATCGCATCAATAGCTAGACAGGGAATAATGAAACAAGTTAAGGAGATATTAAAAAAATGAAAAGTAGAGATAAGAAATTTAAAACAGTGTTGGAAGAACAACAAGATATTTTGAATGTAATGGAAAGACTTCTTAATTTTTTAATAAAGAAGAATGAGGAAATTTCTAATAGATTTAAGTTGGAGGAACAAAAAGAAAGAAGAAGAATGTTGAAAGGAATTGAAGAAGAAATTGAAAATTTGGAAAAGAAGAAAGACGAACTCCCAGATTATGATAATCAAGTGGCAGAGTTAAAAAAAGAAGCTAGTAGATTAAAAGAAGAATTAAAAATTAAATAAAAGACACGCTCTGGGCAGGAATCGAACCTGCGCACCCCGAAGGGTCGAGATTAGCAATCTCGTGCAATACCATTATGCGACCAGAGCATATGAATATGATTCTTTTTGATAATTTAAAGTTTATGCTTGTTGATTGTGATTTTTGATTATTATTAATATTTTATAGCCGTTTTCTACCCAGTGTAACACTTTTGTGGTCTATCTTAGCAATCTAGTGCAATAACCACTATGCGACGGCGGCATATGAAATTAATAAAAATTAAGATATTTTAAAGGTTTGCCTTCAGTTAAATTTAAAAAATTACAACTCCTGTTAGTAAAATGATCGAATGGTACTCTTTAGCACTGACTTCTGCATTTTTTTCAGCAACTGCAGCAATAATCGAGAAAAAAGTTTTGTTTAAGGAAAGAGCCCTTGGTTTTTCAGCAACTCTCGCCCTGCTCAATTTAGTCCTCGCAATTCCTTTTTTCTTTTTAATCAATTTCTCAACACTAACTTTCTCAGGTTTAATTGTTTTATTCATTAAATCAATTTTGGGTGCATTAGCTTTTCTTTGTGTGATGATTGGAATAAAAAATCTCGAATTGAGTAAGGCTCTTCCATTACTTGTTTTAACTCCAGGCCTTGTTGCAATCGGAGCTTTAATTTTTCTTAGAGAATCATTAACACAATTAGAAATTTTAGGAATGATTTTATTATTAATAGGAACTTATATTCTTCAATTAAAACAAAACCAAAAATTCCTTGACCCTTGGAGAGCATTTATTAAATCAAAAGGACACAGATACATTGTAGGAGCATTAATATTATTCACAATTACCTCAATACTTGACAAGGCAATTTTGAAAAATTTCAATGTCCCTGTAAACGCCTTCATGGGCTTCCAGCATTTTTTTCTCGCAATAATTTTCCTTTCCTTTATAATTTTCACAGGAAAGTCAAATCAAGTTAAATCAGTTTTTAGGAACTCATTTAAATTTATGATAATCCTCGCTGTTGTAACAATAATCTACAGATACACACAAATACTCGCAGTAAAAACAGCCCCAGTTGCATTAGTTTTGTCATTAAAACGGATTTCAGTTTTCTTTGCAATTATCATCGGCGGCCGGATTTTCAAAGAACATAATCTGCTACAAAGAGCAGTTGCAACAGCAATCATGATTGCAGGAGCAGTTTTAGTAATTGTATTTTAATCAAACCAACACTTTCCAGAAAATTTTATCCCTTCTGCCTTTTTTATCAATCCCTTTCTGTCTTCAGGAATATCCTCTGATTTTGAAAAATTCAGATAATCTAAAACTTTTTTTCTTTTTTGAGCAACAGTCAGTTTCTTTGAAGTATGCTGCCCGCCAATACACCCGCCGACACAATACAGAACATCTAAAAATTTTATTTTAGGATCTGGATTATCTAAAAATTTCATAACTTTTCTAATTCCGTCAATACCCAAAATCTCTTCTTCTTTAACCACTCCTTTCAAATGTGCTGTTTTACCTAACCCTCCAGACAAGGGATAAATTTTTGTATAATCATTGTAAAATTTGTCAAACAAAATTTCGCACTTTTTCGGTTTAACATTATATTTTCTGAATAATTTTCTTAATTGTTTGTAGTCAATAACATAATCAATATACTCAGAGTTTTCAGCTTCGATTTTTTTAAAATCGCACGGAGAAATAAAGACAAGTTTGTGCTGTGGATAGTGTTTTCTGCAAATTTTTCCAGTAGCAACAACAGGACTATCGGTTCTAATTAAATTTTTAAAATATTTTGGATACTTATTTTTTATCGTCATGACAATTCCAGGACATGGCGAAGCAATCACTAATTTCTTGGAATTTTTTAGTTTTCTATGGTAATCTCTATTAATCATTTTTGCTCCAAAAGTCAGCTCAGTTGCTTTATCAAAACCCAGTTCTTTTAATCTGTAAACAATTGAAGGATAATTAAATTCCGCAACAAAACTCGGCGCAACCATCGCAAGAAATTTTACATTTTTCGATTTCAAATCTCGCTCAATTTCAGGGAGATTATTTTTCTTCATCATTTTTTCTCATATTTTCATTTAAAGTCGGTTTTTCAACACGATACAAAATTCCAATTGGAATTTTCCCTTTTTTATCATTGTAATTCCATTCGTCAGCTAATTTTTCAGCAGTTTTTTTATCTCTATTTTCTTTTACTTCATACATTAGTTTATCCTTGGCATTCATATCTTTATTAAAAATTAAACAGTCTTGAATAATTTCCACAAAAGAAAATCCCTTATGTTTAATTGCTGCTCTTAATATTTGAGAAGTGTGAGAAATATCGCGCGCGTTAGTTCGGGCAATAAATGAAACTCCTGATGCAAGAGCTAATTTAATTGGATTTATTGGGCAACTAAAATTTCCTAAAGGACTTGCCTTGCTTTTGTATCCTAATTGTGTTGTGGGTGTCGGTTGTCCAGTTGTCAATGAAAAACTCTGATTGTCGTGCACAACCAATGTCATGTCTGCATTGTATCTCCCTGCATGAATAAAATGAGCCATGCCCTCTGCATAAGTATCTCCATCCCCTGCAAACCCTACAACCTTCAAATTAGGATTTCCTAACTTAATTCCTAAACAAGTTGGAATAACCCTGCCATGCAAACCATAAAATCCTGAAACATTCAGATAATCAAAAATTTTCGCATGACATCCAATTCCAGTAACCATAGCAATATCTTTTTGGTTTAACCCAGAATCAATTAATTTAGCAAATACTTTTTTCACACTTGCAAGTATCATAAAATTTGGACATCCCGGACACCAAGTTATTATATTTTTTGTAGACAATTTATCTATCATTTTATTTTTAATATCTCCTTTTTTAATTCATCACTTCTGAAAGGCCTTGAGTCATATTTCAAAATTCGATTCTCGATTTTTATTCCACTCTTTTCTCTAATCAATCTCCCTAACTGTCCAGTAACATTGTTTTCAACTAAAATAACTTTTTTGGATTTTTTAATTTCTTTTTTAATTTCATCGGAAATAGGTTTCATGTATAAAACCTGCAGAAATTTGAAGTCCAATCCCTCAATAGCATCTAATATTGCTCCTTTTGTGCTTCCCCATCCAATAATTAAATTCTCGCTATCTTTTTTTCCGTGAATTTTAATCATTTCAAATTTCCTAACATCTTTTTTTATTTCTTCATATTTTTTAATTCTTCTATTAGCTCCTTTTTTTGTCAAGCCCGCATCTTCGGTTGTATTCCCAAACTCATCGTGCTCATAAGAATTTGCCTTAACAATTGATTGTCCGGGAATTTTTCTATCAATTTTCACAGGAATAATTTTATTTGGTTTTTTGTCAGATGAAAATTCAGATTCTGCCAGATGTTTATCAGATAAAATTACTGATAAACTCCCAAACTTCTCACTTAAATAAAACGCCTCGTTTGTTTTCTCTATTGCTTCAATGGGGTCTCCTGGGGCAACAACAATCCTTGGAAATTCTCCATGTCCTCCTCGAAGAGCAATATCCAAGTCTCCTTGTGAGGTATATGTAGGAACACCAGTTCCAGGTCCAGGACGAGACGCCAAATAAACAACTAAAGGAACTTCAGTCTGCCCCTGCAAACTCAATCCCTCAGTCATTAAATCAAATCCTCCTCCAGAAGTTCCAATCATTGTTTTACTTCCTGCAAAACTCGCGCCAAGTCCTGCATTAACAACAGTAATCTCATTTTCAGGTTGAAAAACTTTGAATTTGTATTTTTTCTGCCTTCCAGCTAATTCATGCAAAACTCCTGTTGCTGGAGTCATAGGATATGCAATAAAAATGTTCATCTGAGAATTAATCGCCCCCAAACTAATTGCTTGACTTCCGCTTAAAATATTTATCTTACTCGCAAGTTTTCTCAATCCAAATTTTTCCTCTTCACTATTTAACCCTCTTTCAGCAGCACTTATTGCTTCAGGATTATCAAATTCTTTTTTTATTCTATCAATCAAAACATTTTTATCAATACCTAAAATCTTAATCAAACATCCTGCAAGAGTAATATTCAAATTTCTTCCTAAATTATCTTTTTCAAATTTTTTAAAATCCACAACAAACCCTTGCTTTTTCAATTCAGCTTTATGTAATCTAATAGTTTTTTTATCCATTGCAATAATCCCGTCTAGTTTGCTCTCGTGGCTTCCGACTTTCTTATCTGAAACAGATAAAACATTGAAATTGTGTCCTCCCCGGATCAGCGATGGATAATCCCGATAATTAAATATAAAATAACCATAGTTAACAAGGACGTCTGAAACAATCTCTGATATTTTATTTATCCCTTGTCCTGCTTTTCCTCCTATTAAAATATTCAATCTCATTTTATCTTTTCATCAATAATCTTTTTAATTTTATCGACAATCTCTGGATTAACTAAAGTCATTAACCCTTTGGGTTCTTTATTTGCAAGAAGATTTTTCAAAATTCTCCTCATAATTTTTCCGCTTCTTGTTTTAGGCAAGTCTTCAACAAAATATACTTTAGATGGTCTTGCAATCGGCCCTATTTTTTTATCAACATGACTCACAAGTTCTTTTTCAAGAGATGCATCACCTTTGCCTTTTTTCAAAACAACAAAAACAACAGGAACCTGTCCTTTAATTTTATCAGGAATCGAAACAACTGCGCACTCCCTGACCTTCCCATTAGAAGCTATTGCATTTTCCAGTTCAGCTGTAGACAATCTATGCCCTGCAACTTTCATAATATCATCTGTCCTCCCTGTAACTCTTATCAATCCATTTTTAGTATACGCCCCGTCGCTAGTATCATAATACTTTCCAAATCTTTTCCAATATGTTTCAATATATTTTTTAGGATTTTTGTAAACTCCATGAAGCATTCCAGGAGCAAACGGGCTGACCTGAACCAAAGAGCCTGCCTTCCCTTCTTTCACTTCCTTTCCATCATTATTTACAATTATGTGCTTTGTTCCAGGAAAACTTTTCCCGGCAATTGTAGGAACAAACGGTCCAATACCTGGAAAAACATTGATTAAAGTCCCGCCAGTTTCAGTTTGCCACCAAGTATCAATAATCGGACATCGTCCATTCCCAATTTTTTCTAAATACCAATTCCAAGCATCTTCATCAATCGGCTCGCCAACAGTGCCCAAAATTTTCAAACTATCAAGACTGTATTTTTTCAAATATTTGTCTTCAAATTTCATGAACATCCTGATTGCAGTCGGCGCAGTATAAAACACACTAACTTTATTTTTTTCAATAATTTCCCACCACCTCCCTGCATTAGGAAAATTTGGCGCCCCCTCGTAAATTAAACTAGTTGAGCCATTTAACAAGGGTCCGTAAAAAGCATAAGTATGCCCGGTTATCCATCCGACGTCAGCAGTGCACCACATCACATCACCCTCTCTTAAATTAAAATTCCATTTGCAAGTCCAATATGCCTGAACAGCATATCCCCCAATGTCATGCACAATTCCCTTTGGCTTTCCTGTTGTCCCGCTCGTATATAATATAAACAGAGTATCTTCAGAATTCATCAACTCACAATCGCATTTCTCTTCGGCTTTTTCAATTTCCTCATTAAAATCAAGTAGTTTATTTCCTGAAATCTTTTTTCCGAATCTTGGAACAACAATTATTTTTTTGACTGATGTTCCTTCGGCACCCTCATTAGCTTTACCAACTAAATCTTCTTTTTTACCTTTTCTATAATAGCCGTCAGAAGTCACCAAAATTTTTGCTTTCCCGTCTTCAATCCTTGTTTTCAGAGCATCTGCTGAAAAAGCTGAAAAAACAACAGAGTGAATTGCTCCTATTCTTGTGCAAGCTAACATGCTAATTAGTGCTTCAGGAATCATTGGCAGATAAATCGCAACAATGTCGCCTTTTTTCACGCCCTGTTTTTTCAAAACATTTGCAAATCTGCAAACCCTGTCGTGCAGTTGCTTGTATGTTATCTTAATTGTTTTTTCAGAAGTTGGTTCTGGCACCCAAATCAAAGCAGTTTTGCTCCCTTTTTTTTTAATCCATCTGTCGAGGCAATTTGCACAAAAATTTAACTTCCCTCCCTTAAACCAGTAAAAATATGGCAGCTTTTCCTCATAAGTCTTTTTCCAATTACCTTCCCAGTTAATTCCTTTCTTTGCAAGTTCTTCCCAAAATTTTATTGGATTTTTCCCAGCATCAGAATAGATTTTCTCGTCCTTAACCCAGGCAATTTCTTTCATTTCCCTGCTTGGAAAATATTTTCCCTGCTTTTTTACAATATATTTTTTTGGCATTTTAATCAACCCAATGTTTTCTTCCCTTTATTCCTCTGTCCCACAACATTCTTGTGTATCCTGTATTGTCGATTTGTTTTTGTTCAATTCCTAATTCACTGAGAACTCCTTTGATTTTTGATTTAGCTTTTTTCATCTCGCTTTTTTTGCAAATATACTCCATTTCCATAAAATACCCAAGATGCTTCACATGGTTTATCTCAATAATAATTCTTTTGTCTTTTTTATGATTGTAAGATTCAGTTGTCTTGAATTTTTTCATCCACTGGACAAAACCTAAATCTTTCATCAAAGCCAGAAATTCTTCAGGATGCTCTGTTTCAAATTCAAATTCCTCCTTGACAACAACCTGTTTATCCCAATATTTTATCAGCCATTTTTTAAAATTAATAACATACTTTTTTCCGTTGCTCCTTATTCTAAACGCTTTTTTTGGGTATCCATGCCTTCTGAATTTTTTTTTCAAAGCAAAATAATCATCTGCTCTCTTTTCTTTCTTATCAAATTTAGCTATCTTTCTAACTTTATCTCTAAGCTCAGGAACCTTTTCAGAACCAATTCTAACTTTTGTTTCAACTTCTAGCAATACCATCCTCTTTATTTACTAATAAGGATTGGTGAGGTATATAAATATTATGAAAACTCTCAATTTAAAATCTACATTGCGAGACAAATCACGTCGAGCAATGCTGGGCGGGCGGGTAGGGAATTGAGAAAAATGTTCAAAAATTTAATGGTTTCACCAAAGCCTGAAAACTCACAAAATTTTTATATTTTGATTTCCTTGTATTTTAATGGTTTCAGAGAAGGATTTTAAGAAATATGTTCCTAAAGTGATTGGTTTTGATGCAGTTTACATGATTGGAAAAATAGTCGATGCGAGAAGAATAAATCCAGTTAATGAAAATGTCAGATATCACACTCAAGATAATGACTGGATTATTTTATTTAAGGATGGAAAAGAATTCCTTTTAGGAAATCTGGAAGAAAGAGGCTGGAGATTAAATTATATAGCTATGGCTGTTCCAGAAAATTTGCGAGAAGATAAGGAAGACAAGTATAGTCAGCTTGCAAGGGAAAAATCAGTTTTGTTCAATCATAAAACAGGGGGGTTTGTTTATGCAAACAATCATTTAGATATAGGAAATAAATATGTGCAAAAAATGTATGCACACCTTCAGGAAATTGTTGAACAAGAAATAGAAAAATATAATAAGAAAAAATTAAAAGGATCAACTGAACTCTCTCAAGTAGTTGTCAATCAAATGATTCATACTGAGAATTAATAAACCTCCAGTTCAAATCAATATTAAAAAATAGCGGAAGAGGGATTTGGCGTCGCGACAAAGTCGCTCGCTACATTCCGAACTTTGTTTGAAACATAAACCCAAGGGTTCAAATCAATATTAAAAATAGCGGAAGAAGGATTTGAACCTCCGACCTCCGGGTTATGGGCCCGACGAGCACTCCAGACTGCTCCATTCCGCTATGGATTTTCGACGATTACTTTGTTTTTAAGAGTTTCGAAAGTTGTTTTGCAGAAAATAAATTTTTATAAAAGATAAACATTTTTATATCCATCTCTTTTTAAATAATTATGAAAACACTAATCCTCGGAATCGACGACGCAGGAAGAGGCCCGGTTATAGGCCCAATGGTTCTTGCAGGAGTTTTAATCAATGATAAAATAAAAAAAGAATTTGTAAAACTTGGAATCAGGGATTCAAAAACAATCCTCCCAAAAAAAAGAGAAATTTTAGCAAAAAAAATAAAAGAGTCAGCAATAACCCACCACATAGTAAAAATATCAGTAGACGAAATCGACGGAAAAACAGGCGATAAATTAAATCTAAATCAAAGAGAAGCAATTGCCACGAGCATGATAATTAACAAATTAAATAAGAAAAAAGAGCAAATAAAAGTAATAATTGATTGCCCTTCGGCGAATATAAAATCTTGGAAAGAATATATGGAGAAATTTCTCATAGGTGGAAGTAATTTAAATGTTGTTTGTGAACACAAAGCAGATGAAAATCATGTTGTGGTTGCAGCAGCAAGTATTATTGCAAAAGTTGAAAGAGATAATGAAATTAAAAAATTAAGAGAGAAAATTGGAATTAATTTTGGTTCTGGTTATCCAAGTGATCCTTTCACAAGAAAATTTATTTATGAACATTATGGGGAGTTTAAGGGAAAGGGAATTTTTCGGGAGAGTTGGGCGACGATTAAGAAACATAAGTCGCACAAGTCGCAGAAAAAATTATTTTAAATATATAAATCTAGTTTTTTCGAGCGTGTTAAAATTAATCTTGTTCCCACGAGATTTCCAAGAGCGTCATGAGAGAGAAATACTTTATGTCTGTCTTCAGGACGAATTGGAATAGGAGTCACTTTATCTGTCCTTTTCTGAGTTTCTGGTTTTCTTAATCTCGCATTCACAGCCAAAGAAGAATAAACACTAAGAAAAACTTGATAAGCTAAATTATAATCTGTGCTTATTTCCATAAAACTCTATCAAATAAAGCTTTAAAAAACTTCTGAACTTAGACTAACCATGACTCATATAAAAAAAATAGTGGTCTCAGGTTTCAAAAGTTTTGCGACTAAAACAGAGATTCCTTTTGACAAGGATATAAATGTTATTATTGGACCAAATGGTTCAGGTAAATCAAATATTTCAGATGCTCTGTGTTTTGTCTTAGGAAGATTAAGTGCAAAAAGCATGCGGGCTGCAAAATCATCTAATCTGATTTTCCAGGGAACAAAGGCAAAAAAACCAAGTAAGGAAGCATTTGTAGATTTGGTTTTTGATAATTCCAAGCGCTTATTTTCTTTAGATTCAGAGGAAGTTCATCTTAGGAGGATTGTCAGAAAAAAGGGCACAAGTTTGTATAAAATAAACGGCGAAACAAAAACGCGGCAGGAAATTTTGGAACTTTTGTCACAGGCAGGAATTGACCCAAACGGTTTCAATATAATTTTGCAGGGAGGAATTTCGCGACTGGTTAAAATGCGTTCTGATGAAAGGCGTGAAATAATTGAAGAAGTTGCAGGAATTTCAGTTTATGAAATGCGAAAGCAAAAATCTTTGCATGAAATTGAAAAAACAGAACAGAAAATAAAAGAAGTTGGAGCTGTTTTAAGAGAAAGAAGTTCTTATTTAAAAAATTTAGAGCAGGAAAGAAAACAAGCCCTGCGCTTCAAGGAATTAGAAAAGTCAATAAAACAATGCAAGGCAACAATTATAAAAAGAAATATTGAAGAAAAATCAAAGGAAATTAAAAATATTGAAAAAGAAATAGGGAAAAATTCAGACTACAAAAATAAATTCAAAAATGAAATAGAAGAAATAAATAGTGAAATAAATCAAAAAGAAAAAAGAGTTGAGGAGATAAATGAACATATTCAAAAAACAACTGGCTTTGAAAGAGAAACACTAAATGAAGAGATTACTGAACTTAATGTAAAGATTGCGTCAGACAAAGCAAGAAAGGAAAATTTTGAAAAGAAACTTGCTGAAAATGAGGTTAGGAAAAAGGAGCTTGTGGAGAACATTGTTGAGACTGAAAAAGAATTGATTGATTTGAAAAAGAAAAGTCCGATTATTTCAAAAAGACAGGAGGAATTAGCCAAGAAAAAAACTGAACTCGGAAAAATTGAGGAAGAGCGTTCAAATTTCTATGCAAAGAGAACAGAGTTTAATTCACTTAAGGAAAGAACAAGGGATAAAGAGAAATTTATTCAGAAACTTTCCGCAGATTCGAAATTCCTTTTTGGGCAGATAAATTCTCTTTCTGAAAATTTATCGTCGGAAACAATCGAAGAATGCGAATTACAGATTAATGATTTGAAATTAAAGATAGAAGAAACTGAAAAACAACTTGATAAAATTAACAGCAAAAAAATAGCATCAGAAAGCTCAATTTCTATTTTGAAATCAGATCTTGCAAAAAGAGAAAAATTAAAATTGAACCTTCCTAAAAATACTTTCTGTCCAATTTGCCAGACAAAATTAACAAAAGCGCATATTCAAAAAATTGTTGAAGATACAAATAAAAAAATATCTGTTTATAATGGTAAGATAAAAAATTTTATTTTGTCAGGGAAAAAATTTGAAGAAAAATACCAAGACTTAACAAAAAATCTGCAGACAATGAGAATTTCTCTTTCAGGCAGACAGCAAGAGTTAGTGAAATTAGATCAATTAAGTGAGAAAAAACAGCAGATGAAGAGAATTTTGGAAAATGAAAAAATAATAAAATCTGAGTTAAATGAATTAAAAGAAAAGGAAAAAAAATTAGAAAAAGCTATTAATCCATTTGAAAATATTGAAGAAAAACATGACAAGCTTTTTTTTGAAATGCAGGAAATATCTTCGAGAACAGATGAAAATCTCGATACGACAATTTTATATAAAGAAAGAGAAATTGAGAGTATCAAAAATGTAATTAAAAATATTGGAAAAGATAAACAAGAAATTAGTTTAGAAGTAAAACATCTTTCTAATGATTTAAACGAAAATCAAGAACAATTAACAGCAAAGGAAAAAGCTTCGGAGGAACTTAGTAAAAAATTTAAGAGATTGTATGATGAAAAAACAACAATTCAGGAAAATGTTAAACAATTGAATGCTCTTTTAGTAAATAAGCAAAATGCAATGTCGCGTTTTGAAGATATTGTGAACCAATTTAAAATTGATAAAGCAAAAATTTCTGCGATGAAAGAATCTTTTGAATATGAATTAAGGGAATTTGAGGGTGTTGAATTTATCAAAGGCCCTGTTGCATTTTTAGAGGAAAAATTAAGAAAAAGTGAACAGACAATTGCAACAATTGGTTCTGTTAATTTGCGGGCGTTGGAAACTTATGAAAAAATAAAACGGGAGTATGAGAAAATTTATGGAAAAGTTGAGCAGCTTGAAAAAGAGCGCGACGATATTTTGGAAATTATCAAAGAAATTGATATTAAGAAAAAAAGAACATTTATGAAAACTTTTAAGGCAATAAATGAACTTTTTTCAGATAATTTTTCTCAACTCAGTCCAAAAGGAAAGGCCTATTTAGAAATTGAGAATAAAGAAGATATTTTTTCTGGAGGTGTTGCGATTACTTTGAAAGTTGGAAAGGGAAAATATTTTGATGTTTCGTCCCTGTCAGGAGGGGAGCAGACACTTATTGCTCTTTCGCTTATTTTTTCAATTCAGAAATATAATCCTTATAGTTTTTACATTCTTGATGAAATTGATGCGGCACTTGACAAGAGAAATAGTGAGCTTTTGTCAAATTTGTTGAAGAAATATATGGAAAGTGGGCAGTATATTGTTATTTCGCATAATGATTCTATAATTTCTGGGGCAAATACTCTTTATGGGGTTTCAATGAATAATGGGATTAGTAAGGTTATTAGTTTGAAGCTGGAGAAAGGAGAATGAAAACTTCTAAAACTTTAAATGGTGAAAAAATTATTAAAGTTCTGCTTTAAAAAGAATATGAAATAAAAAGCAGAAAAAGCAACCATATGTCTCTTTCAAATGGAAAGGTTCATGTAACCGTTGTGTTGCCATTACAACCATTGGAGTCTTTTTGAGAATTTGCAGAATTACTGGAATTCCAAAGGATGAATTTCTATAGAAAAATTTTTGATATCATTGGCATTTCAAACATTTTTTTCTTCTTTAACAAGAAATCTTCTTTCTTCAGGAAAAGTTTCTAAATATAATGTAACCCCTTCAATAAATTTTTCCCTTACTTCCTCAATTGTTTTTCCTTCTGCAGGAACATTAATTTCTGGACTTAAAGCTACAAAAACCTCTCCATTGTTGGTTTCTTCTGTTTCTATTATTATCGTGATACTAAGTTTATCTTCCATGTTAATTTAAGAAAATTAAGATTTATAATTTTTTCTGTGGTTGGGAAGGGGAATACTCTTGTTCTTTGGGGAAGGGAAATGCTCTCGAATCCGCTTCCAGCAGGATTCTCCGCAGGAATTCTGGTAATGTATGGAACAATATTTACTATGATTTAAATTACTTTATTCCAACCTAAGAAAACAGTATCTACAAATCATTCTAGAATTTTCAGCATTAACAGATTTCCCTAGAATTTTTCTTGAGCGACGAGGGAAAAATTCTTCCCCTTCCCTATTTCCCCTTCCCAAAATATATCGAGCGGAGCGAGCAATTTTTCCCTTTCTTTTCCCCTTCCCTTCCCCAAACAGCAGAAAAATTATATTAATTCCCTAAAAAAACTTCCTGAAAATAAAGAGAGGGGTATTTAGTTTCTCCTGGAATTATAACTGCTCCTAAATCCTCTGCTTTAGTTAATATCATCTCCCTGGTTGCTGGGGAATGAACAAGAGTAGGAAAGTTCCTTTTCAACAGCATATTCAACGATGTATAATCCTCCATCGAAAAATCCTTTCATGATTCTTTTTGGGAGTTCGAAATCTTCTCCACTATCCATCCATAAGTTAGAAACATAAAATCCTACATACTTTTTCTTAGAATTAAGTTCCTTTATTGCATCTCTTACATTATTAACAAAATCAGATGCTATTCCCAAGTCTAATCCTATTTTGGTTCTCAGTACTTTCTCTTTTCTTTCATTCTCACCTGTCCATAATATTTTCCTTAGTTTCATTCTACCATCAATTCACCCCTTCTTAAATATTTTATTGTAACATAAAAAAAGAAAAGAAAAAAGAAGAAAATAAAATAAAAAAATAAAAGAAAAATTAAACTAAATTAGTAATAACTTTCTCCGAATTCTTCTGTTCTTTCTGGTTTTCTTGTAAGCAATACTGCTAAGATGATCACTAATACGATGAAAACAATTGCTAAAACAATTGTTAAAGCGACAACATTGTTGCCTGCTACTCCACCAAATGATCTTCCTTCTGCTGTAGCACTGTATTGAGCTGTTTCAGTAAAACTGTCAGATGTTGCATCAACTGCGAAGTTGAATGTTCCTTCTCTGTTAGCTTTTACATAGACATCCACGGTTCTACTTGAACCTGATGGAACTGTTACAAAAGAGTTGCTTAAACTTATGCTTAATGCATCAGAGCCTTGAGGTACTAAGTTGTAAACAGTGATTTCTTCACCGCTGTTAACTAATACCAACTCATAAACAACTTCTTCTCCAACTGCGAAAGTCTGGCTTGAAGGACTTGCAATAACATTTCCTTCTACCATTGCGTCAATAACTTCAAGAGCTTTAACAACAGTTGATTCAGTTTCATCAGTGTATGCAGTTACTTCTACTTCGTATGAACCGACATCAGCACTTTCTGGAATTGTCAAGAAGATTCTTTTCTCTCTTGCATCTTCGTCATCATCGTCGTCCCCTGTTCCATCTACTGGAAAAAGGTCTTCGAAGTACGCTGACCGAGAAATTCCTAATTCAGGAACTTTAACAGTTACAAAAGTGTCTTCTGCATCTTGTCTTCCCATGTTTTTCAAAACAACTGTTACAGGAATTGTTTCACCAGCTCTTGCTTCGTCATCCATGTCGATCAAAAGGAACTCAAGGTTATCAGATTGCCTCTGTGCATAAAGAGTGTATTCATCTTCCCAGTTGCCTTCATCAGATTCAATTCTCAAATAGAGAGTTAATTGTTCTTCAGTTTCATCAAGGTCTTCTGGAATAGTTACAGAAAGTCTCGCAACATATCTCTGACCTGGTAAAAGGTCTTCGAATTCAATGTCGACTCTGTCGTTTCTTTCGCCTTGGATCCATGCAGAAATTTCTACATCGCTTGCTTCATCAGCAGTTGCACTCATTGTGAATCTTACTTCAACTGGATATGTTTCTCCAGCAACAACAGACACATTATGTGTAGTTCCTACAGACATGTCATCAACACTAACAGTTGGGGTGCCAACATCTAATTCAGCTGCAATTGCCAAATTAGCAACTAATGCAGTAGCTAAAACTGCTACAAGGAAACCCAAAATAAATTTGTTATTCATTCTTGGTTTTTTATAAATTTAGGTTAAAATTTAGACTTGATAATGGTTTATAAACTTTATGGTGACAACAAATAAAGAGAACTACTAAGTGGTGAATAAAATATTAAAACAGAAAAATTTATAAATCTGGTTATAACCTTGTTATAACAGGAGATAAAAATAACTTTTATTGAGGGTAAAATAAGATGCAGGAAATAAAACAAAGAAGATTTTTAAGAAAGACGCGAAAAGTTGGAAATAGCTGCGGAGTTTTACTGCCAAAATATCTATTAGGGGCTGATGTTCGAGTTTTTGTTGCAACTCTTCCTTTAGCTCCGAAAAAAGATGTTATGAAAATTCTCGCGCCAATTCTTGAGGAAATTTTAGGAGTTTATTTTATTAAAATGCAGGGGAAAAAAGCAGAGATTTTAGCTGTTTCTACAAAAGTTGAGGAGAAAATTGAAAAAGGCAGGTATAAGATTGATGTTGTTCCTTTAGCAGAAGTGAAGAAAAAGCGTGAGATAATTGATAAACTAAAAAAGGCGAAAGTGATTATTAATAAGAAATTATTGGGGGAGTTGAGGAAGGGAATTTAGGGGAAGAATTGGAGGGGGACACTTTCAAGTCGGCCTTTGGCACGACTCTTCGGGGGAATACTGCTAATGTTTAGAACAATATTTACTATGATTATAACTTAATTATCCAACCTAAAGAAAACAGCATCTATAAATTCAAAGAAAACCAAATCTGCAAATCTTCGTCGGATTTTTTGCATTAACTTATTTCCTAAGAAATTTCTGAACCCTGAGAGAATTTTTTATATATTGAGCGAAGCGAACAATTTTCCCCTTCCCCAAACAAATAAATTACAAACTTTCCCAAACCCTCAGCCCTAAAACAGCATCTCCAACAGGATCAGGAGACTCATTAATTATCACAAGTTCGTGGTTTGTTTTTTTTAGAGCTTCAAGTAATTCTCTCCAATATTTTTCTTTTGTTAGTTTATGCCTTTTTTCTCCTTTTTCCCCAAATTCAATTCCTGAAAAGTGGCAGTGAAGTTTTTTAAAGAGTTTTAATTTTTCTATGAAATATTCATAAGAAAGTTTTCCTTGATTTCTTGCAAACAAATGCGCAAAGTCAATTGTAAAATCGCAGCTTGTTTCCCCAACTAAATTCAAAATCTCTTCCACACTCCCAAAAACATTAATCTTTCCAGTTGTCTCTGCGGAAAGTTTAATTTTCCATCCTTGTTTTTTTATTTTTTTCTGTATTTCTAAAATCGCATTTTTAATAGTTTCATAACTTTCTTCTTTTGATTTTTTCCCATAATAGCCTGGATGAAAAACAACTTGATATGCTCCGAGTAATTCTCCGATTTTGCAGCAATCTAAAATTCTTTTTTTACTTGCTTCTATTTTTTTCTTATCTTTGGAATTTAAATTTATCCAGTATTGCGAATGTATGCTGAGTTTAATATCCAGTTTCTTTGCCGCCTTCCAAATTTCTTTGCATTGCTCTTCTTTTATGTAAATTCCATGAGTGAATTCAATTTCGCAAGCTCTTAATCCTTGTTTGTGAAATCTTTTTAGATTTTCTATTGCATATTTTGCAGGACCTAAGCCTCCAGGCCCGAATCTTATTTTTGCCATGGTGAAAATTAGAAGGAGAGGTTTTTATAATTTATCTACTCCTCTTTTAATAAAGGTTATAGCTTGATAAAATTATTTCTTAGATATTTTCTTAATCTTTTTTTTCTTTCTCACCCAATTTTTTTTCTCGCCTCTTCTACCAAGCTTGTGATTTTTTTGGCACTTTGAAGAACAAAAATACAAAAGGTCTCCATTAGGCAAAACAAAAGTCATTCCATGCGGAACATCATAATTTTTTTTGCAAAAACTGCATTTAGGCATCTTCAGTTTCTCCTTTAGGTTTTGTGTATTTAATTTTATAATATTTTGGACCCTTTTCATTTGATGGAAGTGGAAAAATATCTGATTCATACTCTCTTGCAAATTTTCTCTTAATATCTCTATTAATTTCAATAGCATCGTCAGCTACATAGGGACCAAACATCACTTCATTCTCTCCGCTACTTAACGACTCTAATCCCTTAATAAATTCTCTTACATCTAAATTCATTTTGACTACAAGTTCCTCCTTTTTCCAACTAAATCATATCCCATTTCACAAGCTCCATAAGGTTCATGTTCATGATTAAATGACCAAGTAACTCCATATCCTCTATTAGTAAGTGCACGAATTATCCTCTTCCTATATTTTTCTTTATTTCTCATCCCTCTAAAATCAATAGTAAAAGAACCACCTATTCTATCACCAACTAAATTCTCTATTGATTTAAATGAATCTAAAAAATCAAGTGCTTCAGATTTTCTAGCCCATCTTTTAGGTCTTTTCATCGCAGGCGCACTTTTTCCTTTCATTTTAAGTATATGTCCCCTTAGTTACTTTACTTCTAATTCTCCGAGCTTCAATTTCAGTTTCTCGAAGCATCAAAACATCATTTAATCGAACACTGCCTTTAACATTTCTTCTCATACTTCTGCCTTTGTTCCTACCTTCCAAAACCTTTACCTTAACTTGAGTTACTTCTCCCCTAAAACCAGTTCTGCCTACAATTTCTTCAACAACAGCAGGAACAGCTTTCTCACTAAATCGAATAGTCTCCTTTTTTTGCTGTGATTTTTTTTCTTTTTTTGGTGGCGCCATTTTAAATTAATGAGAGCAAAAATTTACTTAATCCCAGTGCTTTCAGTTCTCTTTTTCTATCTTCACTTTTTCCAACTTCACAATCTCTATAATCCCCTCTGCAATCACATAGTTTTTCTCTCCCTCTTAATCCTTGGTTTTTTTTAGAATCACAAATATCAAAACCTGAATTTAAAGTATGATAAGGACAAAATTCTTTCATAAAAATGGATGTTCTTTCTTGATTCATTTTATTCCTCTCCTCCATTTCTAGAATCTACTGAAAAAAATATATATAAATCATTATCCCCCTCAACTTCTAGCTTCAATTTTTTAAGAACAATTTTCATTTCCTGCTCATGATATTTTCCTAAATCAAAATATGTCAAATCATAAGGATAAGCTTCTCCATGACTTCCAAAAGATTCTACACACTCCTCAACATTTAATAATCGCGCCATTATCCTAACCTCTCCTTAATAATTTTTCTCATTTCAAAATCTCAAAATTTAATTTACTTTTCATTTTGTCCTAATTTCTCCTGAAATCCCAGCAACTAAATTTCTATCTTTATTCATTACACAATACTCCATTAATCCTCCTCTTTCTTCAGGACAATCTTTTACTGAATCACATCCTGCCCTATAACCTACAAAATTCTCTCTAGGTTTTCTCTTTTTATCTTCTGGAACTTTTTTCTCATTTTCCATTTTAATTTCTCCATTATTTCAAATTAGCAATTTCTTTTTCAACATCTCCTGCTTCAACAACTGCAACACTTGAACACTTTACTGGAATTCCAACAGAAATTCCTAATTTTTGTTTGCTGTCAACTTCTCCGTATTTGATTCCCTTTTCCTTGCACAAAATAGCTAAATGTTGAGTTATCTCTTTCGGATTAACATCTGCAGCTGCAATTACAAGCTTAGCAGTTCCCCGCTCAATCGCCTTGGTAACTTCATTAGTTCCTTTTTCAATTTTTCCTGTTTTTCTTGCTTTTTCAACAATTGTGTAGAAGTCCATTTTGACCTCCGTATTTACTTCATTGGTTGAATATTTATTGAAGAATGGGTTTATAAATTTTCCTGTGGAAAATTTAAATCTATTATCTTTTAACCAAAGTAAAAAAAACATCGCCATGCTTTGCCATCTCAAGACATTTTTCCAATGCCCTTGCAAATTCTGCTGCACCTCTGCAAGATTTTTCTAATTTCAGTTGAGGAAGAATAAATCCCTTAAGTCCCCCATATTGTGTAAAAATTTCTTGATAACCTTCTCCAGCATTCCTCTTGTAATCCTCTATTAATGCTTGACTTCCCATTCCTTGACAACAAACTCCAACTATAAAAATATTTCTATAGTAGATTAGAATCTTTATAATTTTGTCAGAACAACTTCATTTGCTTGTCGTTTTCCAAAAGTTCATTAACGTTAATATTGAAAACTTGGAAAATATTTTCAACAGCAGGCAGAATTTGTTTTTCCAGATAATACCTGATGTCATAATCCCGGCTATCGTCGGGAAAAACTGCTCTATCTCGTGTTAAGGCTTTTTTGTCCTTGCTTTCTGCAATAAAATATTGAATTAACATTCCTTGATTTACAGGTATTTCCATTGCGAGCATTTTTTTTGCGATTGTTACATGAGGAGTTACTGCTTTGTATTCTGAAAGCGGTTTTTTCAACTGCGTCTTAATAATCAAATCTTTTTTTTCTATATTTCTGCTTTTTATTTTTTTTATTTTTTCTTTTAGAAATTCAAGTGCAGATTTTTCATTCCCATTTTTTAATATTTTCTCTAAAACTTCATTTTGTAATTTTCTTGCAAACCCGCACCAATCCCGCCGGACAGTTTCAAATCCTCGGACTTTCATCTTTCCATTTTCATTTATCAGAGCATATTTTTTCTTTGCGCCTATTTCGCCTTTTCGCGTTGTGACCCAAATTCCTCGTTTGTAAAAGTCTTCTAACTCTAACTCCATAATTCCTGGAAGTTTTGAATTTATTTTTTTGAGAAATTCAAGGGATTGTTTTTTTGTTTTGTTTTTTTGTTCGAGAGCGATTGAATCTGTGTCGCTGTAAATTGCATTGAAACCAGCTTTTTTTGAATCATCAATTACTTTTTTTATAAAATCGCGCGAAATTGCAGTTGTTGCAGCACTTGCTTCAGGGCAGTAATATCTTGCTCCGAAAAATCCCTGGTAGCCATAGGAGGCATTTGCAAGAAGTTTAAATGCGTTGCTTCTGGCTTTTAGGATAGGGGATGGAGAACTCTGATATTCTTTTTTGAATTTTTTTCTCAACAAAATAATTTCTTTTAGCATGTCTGGAAAAAATCCTATTTTTTTTGAAAAATGTAATTTCTTGTTTCCAATATTAATTGTTCTTGCTTCTGTAGTTTTATTTTTTCTGTAAGTTGATGAAGATAAGTTAAAAGTTGCAATAATGCTTGGCCAGTAGCTTGTAAAATCAAACATTGCAATGTTCTCATAAAGCTTTGGAATTGGTTGCAATACAAACGCTCCAGTGTATCTTTCTCTTGCTCTTCTTGTTGAAATCATTTCGTGTGTAGGTTTTTGTTCAATTATTTCATTATACTTCTCGAGATTGTGGATAATATAATTTTCAACATTTGCACTCATTCCGTTTCGCGAAACTTCAAACAATGGCTCCTGCATTACTCTTGAAAATTCTAACATATCTGGCCAAGCTTTCATAAATAAATTATAGGTTAGGATAGAGTCCTGAAGATTATATTTGAAAAATTCTTCCCAGTCGTTTTTTTTCATTTTTTCTTTTTGTTTGAATTCGTAGTCAAATTTTTTTTCTCCAAGAAGTTCATTCGCAACATCGCCTAAACCAAGAGTTTCGCTCTGAAGATACTGTGAGTAAGCTGTTTTTATAAATTGGAATAAATCAACATGAACTCTTCCTTTGATTTTTCCTCGAGGGTTTCTGCCACCGCTGAATTTTGGAATGCTATTGTCAAGTCCAAGGCAGAGTTTTATTTTGTTTTTTTCAGCTCTTGCTTTTAGGTAAGGTAAATCAAAACCATCTGAAAAATATCCTGTTAAAATATCTGGAGAAATTTCTTTTATATATTTCACAAATGCTTCAAGCATTTGTTTTTCTGATGAAAAGCACTCAACAAATTTTAATTTTTCGCTGCATTTTTTGCATGACAAAACTTTCTTAAAATTCTCAGAAACAAGTGACATCATAAAAATCTCGCCCCTGCCAATTTCAAACTCTTCAGTTTCAATATCAAATGCCAAAACTTTTGGGACAAATTTTTTCTCTCTTTCAATCTTTTCAATTTTCTCTATTCCAATGCAGAAGTCAACATCTAACTCCTGATTATCAATAATTTCCCCTTTGATATTATACCAATTTCCTGGAACGAGTTTTTTTTCAATGATGTATCTTGTTATAAAATTCAAATCAACTTCCCTGATTTTTTCAATTTCCCACAATTTAATTTTTTCTGCAATTTTTTTTATGTCTCTTGAATTTGAAACCAGGATTTTTAGTGCTTTTACATTTTCTCCCTGCAATTTTTTTTCATGCAATTCTGTTTTTATGACTTTGCTATTTTCAATTTTTATTTTGTTTATTTTCTCAATTAATTTTTTTATTTTTTTGCTGGTTGTTTTTGGTTTTAATATTGCCCAGAAATAAGAGTCGCAACTATCAATTAAGCAAATTCTCTTTCCTGTTGATGTTTTTCCAAATATTTTTATGTGGCTTTTTCCCTCAAAATCAAATGAGTTGTAATCAAGGGGGATAAAGTTTAGTTCCATACAAATAGGAGGATTGCAAGATATTAAAGTCTTGCGCAGTTCTTTTGTCACCCCTCTCAAGTAAGTCAAATAGAAAAGTTTATATAAGATTAAAAGTTTATTTTTTTATGAAAATTCAACATTCAGTTTTAAAGATTGGTCAGGCAAGAAATCTAGTAAAATTAGTTGATACTGGAAATTGTGATTCAATTAAAGGATTAAAAAATATTTTAAAAGAAATTGGCTCGCCGATGATAAATACTCCAACTGGGCTAAAAGATCTTTGCAATTGCACTTGTGATGAATTAGAAATTGTGGTTAGAGAAAAATATGTTGAAGCTCTTGAAATAATGAATACTCAAAAACCATTGAAAACATCTAAAAGTAAAAGAGTTAGTTATTGTTTAGGTAGAAGAGATTACAAAACAATCTCTGAGGCTATTGGTTCAGGAAATCCAGAACAAGTTATGGAAGCTTGTAAAGCGCAGGGAGTTGATTGGAAAGAAGAATATGCTGGACTTTTCTTCTATGATTAATTATTTATACTTCTTCCCCCTTAATTTTACATGGGATTAAATATACGAGACATAGTGCCGAAAAAAGAAATAAACTTTCAAGAACTAAAAGACAAGACAATTGCAGTTGACGCATTCAACACACTTTACCAGTTTATCTCGACAATCCGCCAGTATGACGGAACCCCTCTAAAAGACAAAAAAGGAAAAGTCACAAGCCACCTTTCTGGACTTTTTTACAGGAACATTGCACTTTTATCAGAAGGAATAAAATTAATTTATGTTTTTGACGGCAAGCCTCCTGAATTAAAAGGAAAAACAAAAGAAAAGCGCGAAGAAGCAAAAAAAATTGCAGAGGAAAATTATGAAAGAGCAAAACAAGAAGAAGATTATGAGATGATGAAGAAATACTCACAGCAAACTGCAAAATTAACAGATGAAATAATAAAAGAAAGCAAAGAACTTTTAGAAGCCTTGGGCATCTCTGTAATTCAAGCTCCTGGAGAAGGAGAAGCACAAGCATCTTATTTAGTTAGAGTAAAAAGAGCTTATGCAGTTGGTTCGCAGGACTATGACTGTCTGCTTTTTGGAGCTCCAATGCTAATTCAGAATTTAACTCTTTCGCGAAAAAGAAAAACAATTTCAGGTGCTGTGGAAATTTTTCCTACGATAATTGAGCTTGAAAAAGTTTTGAACAATTTGCAGATAAATCACGAGCAATTAATATGTTTGGGAATTTTAACTGGGACAGATTACAACCGTGGCGGTGTTAAGGGAATCGGGCAAAAAAAAGCTCTGGACATAGTAAGAAAATACAAAACTCCTTTAAATATTTTTAATCAATTTGATAGCTTGGATTTTAATTGGCAGGAAATTTTTCATTTGTTTAAGAAACCAAATGTAGAAGATTTAGAGATTAAGTTTCCTAATGTAAATGAGAAGAAAATTAAAGAAATTATGATGGGGCATGATTTTTCTGAGGAGCGTGTTGAAAAGCAGTTGGAGAGGTTGAGGGAGCTGAAGGAGAAGGCGAAGCAGAAGACGCTGTTTTAAAAATCATTAACCGCGAAACTTAAAAACACATTCTCGTTAATTAAACTATGGCAGAAAATACAATCAAAGTTACAGATGAAACATTTGAAAAAGAGGTAATAAAAAAATCAAAAGAAATTCCAGTAGTTGTTGATTTTGGAGCTTCATGGTGCGGGCCATGTCAAATATTGGAACCTATATTGGAAAGTTTAGCAGAAGAATATCAAAGAAAAATAATAATCACAAAAATTTCTGTAGAAGGAAACCAAAAAAAGCCAAAAGAGTATGGAGTGAGGAGTATCCCCTCTGTGAAATTTTTTAAAAATGGAAAAGTTGTAGATGAATTTATAGGAGCAATTCCTGAAGAACAAATAAAAAAGTGGATAGATAAAAATTTAAAATGAGAAAATTAGTTTTACTTTTTGGAATTTTGTTTTTATTTAGTTTTGCAAGTGCACAAATTCAAGTTAATGAAAAAATTAATTTTCTTAAGCAGTTTGAAGGAGAGGAGTTACCTGGAATTGCAGGGGCAAGTTTTGGAAATGAGCGAATGAATTTATATGTTGAATCAGGAGAAGAAATAATTGTGATTTCGCTTATTACTGAGAATAAAAAATTTGCTAGTGTAACAGAAGGAGAATTAACAAACCCAACACTTTTAATTTATACAGATGAAACTACTTTAAAAGAAATTGAAAATTCTGAAGAGCCTCTTGGGGCTTTTGAGAGCGCTATAAACGACGGAAAAATAACTTATACTGGAGTTGGATTTGGAAAGAAAATTAAATTTGCTTTTATGAAAATCCTGGCGAAGATTGTTGGGTGGTTCAGATAATTTTATAAACCAATTTCATCTAAAAATTTTATAATGAAACGTTCAAGCAGAAGATGGAAAAAGAAACGGCAGATGCGCTGGAAATGGCAGCGTAAGAAACTTCGAAAGGCCAAGCATCTGCGAAAGGTTAGGAGAGAAAGGAGTAAGTAAAAAACATAAAAATATAAAAACATGTTTTTCTTAGATAATTTATGAGACCTGATGAAGAAAAAACACAGCAGGAGAAATTAGGAGAAGAAATTGATAATTTGAAAACGCGGATAAAAAATACAGAATATGATTTGGAAAATATGTTTAAGGGGAATGCTTTTCTTGAGAAGAAACTTGATAATTCAAAGAAGGAACTTGGGGAAAAGCAGGTGCTTTTGGAGAAAATTAAGTCGCAGCCTGGGAGTGCTAAAGAGCTTTCTAGGGTTGAGAAAAAGATTGTTGAGCCGGAGACTGAAGCTATAACTGGTGAGCAGGAGGAGATTGTTAAGGAGCTGGTGGAGGGGGAGGTTTAATTTTTAAGTATTGCACATAAAAAAATCCATTCTGGACAATGCCTTAAATTCATTTTTCTCAATTTAAAATCTACATTGCGAGACAAATCATGTCGAGCAATGCTGGGCGGGCGGGTAGGGAATTTAGAAAAATGTTCAAAAATTTAATGGTTTCACCAAAGCCTAAATTCAAAAGCTTTAAAACTCCTAAAAACTACTTATTTTTAATAAAATGGCTGAAAAATCTGATGATGACCCGGATCTTAAGCTTAATTTGAATTATTTATTTAATCATAAAAAAGAGGGGACTAACATACTTAAAATAATTTATAGAAAAATTATTTTAAATCCAATTAATAAACTATTTGATAAAGTAAGTTATAAGATACTTAGTTTATTTAAACGTTCATTCAAGGTGGGGTTGATTAGTTATTATTATCCAAATAATTTATTAAAAAGTAATAATGGTGTGGCAATTCATGTGTATTATTTATCAAGAGAGTTGGCAAAATTAGGTTGTGATGTTCATGTTTTTGCTCAGGGAGAAAAAAAACAGATTAAAAAACAATATTTAGGTAATGGAAAGATTACAATACATAGAATTACCACGAGAAATAAAAGAAACAAAATGGATTTAGTAGCAAATAAAAGACTAAACTATTTTATATTTGATAATAAAGTTATGAGCAAGTTAACTAAAGAGAATTCTAAAGAATCTTTTAATATAATCCATACCCATGGCTATCTTACTTCTGGAGCTTTTCTTGCAAAACATCTAAATAATCTCAAGTGGATTCACACATTTCATGCATTAGAAAAAAATAGACTAAAATTTATGTCAAAAGAGGAAAAAAGATATTTTAGTATAATAAATTGGATGGAGAGTAATGTAAAAGATACGAATGCGATAATTTGTGTTTCAAAAGCCTTAAGATCAGAAGTTCAAAAAATTGAGGACATAAAAAAAAGTAAAATTTTTTATATCCCTAATGGGGTTGATTTAAATTTATTTAATGAAAAAAATAAATTAGCAAATACTAAAGATATTGTTTATGTCGGCAGGTTTAGTTTAGATAAAGGTATAGATTTGGTGCCTAAAATAGTGAGTAGAATTTTGGAAGAAACAAGTGATACAAAATTTTTTGTTGTTGCTGATGATTCGTTTATTCCAAAGTCACTAATAAAAGTAAAGACTAAATTTGAAAAACTTGTTGAAGATTATCCTGATAGATTTATCTGGCATCAAAAACTTAGCAGGGAGGAACTGGCAGATCTTTACAAGAAATGTGCAATTGGGATTCAACCTTCGCGTTATGAATCCTTTGGACTTTGCGTTTTAGAGGAAATGGCCTGCGGAAATGTAGTAGTATGTACAAATAGGGGAGGATTGCCAGAAGTTGTTGGTGATTCAGGTATTAAAACAATTGTGAATAGTAAAATAATTTCAAACAATATACTATCTTTACTTAACAATGATAAGCAAAGAAGAAAATTAATGGTAAAATCAATAAATAGATCAAAACAATTTGATTGGAAGAAAATAGGAGAAAAAACACTTGAATTATATAGGATTATCAGCAAGTCAGATGAATCAAAAAAAGTTGAACCTCTTGGGGAAGGATTGAAAAACTTAGGGATAGTAAATAAATTTATAAACAAAAAAAGCCCTTTAATAAAATGAATATATTAGAAATAGATTTGAATTTAGCTATAATTAGAGTTATGATTGCTTTTGCTATAATTATTTTTGGGTTAATTACTGGGAGACTTATTAAAAAATTTCTTAAAAAAATTATTGATAGATTATCCCTCCTAAAAACCATTAAACCAACTTTTGTTTCACTTATTTTAGTTATTGTTGAACTTTCTGTTTATATTATTTTTGTTTTAATTGCTCTTAATAGATTGGCAATTCCAGCATTAACAGATTCTATATACCATATTTTGATTGTTATACCTGCATTCACAGCCTCGATTGTCATAGTTTCTGTCGGATTTGTTTTAGCAGTTTATTTAAGAGATATTATAAAAGAAAGCGAAGTAAAGGAGGGGGGATTTTTCTCCTTATTTATATTTTATTTTATTTTATTTGTTTTTAGTGTTTATGCAATTAAATTGGCCTTGATTTCTTTGAATTCTATAACTACTGATTACTTAATTATATTATTGACAGCGATTATTTCTATTTCAGTAGCTTATCAAATTGTTAAAAAAGATTTAAGAAAAGATTAATTCTTAAATGAACATAAAATTATTTAAACTTTGTTTTTTCTTAAAATTAGTTAACTTCTAAAATGACTCAAATAGTAAAAGCCCTAGAGAGAAAAAGCGAAGACATAGTTAAAACCCTTCATCCGCTGGTTAAAGAATGGTTTTTCTCGAAGTTTGAGGATTTTTCCCTGACGCAGAAATATGGAGTTCCTGCAATTTGGGGGCGGAAAGATATTTTGATTTCAGCTCCAACTGGCGGGACAAAAACCCTGACTGCGTTTTTGTCTATTTTAAATTATCTTGTTGGAATTGCTGAAAATGGGGAGCTTGAAAATCGAATTTATGCAGTTTATACTTCGCCTTTGAAGGCGCTTAGTAATGATATTCATAAGAATTTGGTTGAACCACTTGAGGAGATTAATGAGTTGGCAAAGAGTAAAAAAATAAAATTGCAGAAGATTCGGGTCGGGCTTCGGACTGGGGACACGACGATAAGTGAGCGAGCAAGGATGGCGCGGAAAGCTCCGCATATTTTAGTGACAACTCCTGAATCTCTTGCGATTATTTTAACTACAAAGAAATTTGTAGAATATTTGAAAATGGTTGAGTTTTGTGTTGTTGATGAGATTCATTCTCTTAATAATAAAAGAGGGACTTATTTGAGTTTGAGTTTAGAGAGATTGAATGAATTATCAGGGAGTTGGCCTGTGAAAATTGGGTTGAGTGCGACGATTTCTCCTTTGGAGGAGGTTGCTAAATATCTTGTTGGAATTGCTGAAAATAGGAAAGTTGAGATTGTTGAGGTACCAATGAATAAGCAAATTGATATTAAGGTTCTGACTCCTGTTAATAATTTGATTGAGGATGAAAATATAATTCATGATAGTTATGAATTGATTGACAAACTTATTCAAAAACATAAAACGACGCTGATTTTTACAAACACTCGGGCTGGGACTGAGAGAGTTGTAAGTTATCTTAAAGATAAGTTTCCAACAATTTACGGAGATGATAATATTGCGGCGCATCATAGTTCTCTTTCGAAAGTTTTGAGATTTAATATTGAAGAGCGGCTTAGAAATGGTGAGTTAAAGGTGGTGGTTTGTTCGACAAGTTTGGAGCTCGGAATTGATATTGGTTTTATTGATTTGGTTATTATGCTTGGTTCGCCAAAATCGTCAGCGAGAGCGTTACAGAGAATTGGGAGAGCAGGACATCAACTTCATAATATTGCTAAGGGAAGGTTTATTGTAACTGATAGAGATGATTTAGTTGAATGTGCAGTTATTCAGAAAGAAATGGTTGAGAAGAAAATTGATAAGGTTTATTTTCCGAGGAATTGCCTTGATGTGCTTTCGCAGCAGATTTATGGGATGGCGATTCATAAACAGTGGGATATTGAGCATTTGTTTGAAACTATTCGGAAAAGTTATTGTTACTCTACACTTACTAAGAATGATTTTTTTGATGTGATTAGTTATTTAGCGGGAGAATATGCACTTGAGAAGAATCATGTTTATGGGAAGATTTGGTATGATGCAGATACAAAAATGATTGGGAAGCGCGGTAGATTGGCACGAGTTATTTATCTGACAAATATTGGGACAATTCCTGCAGAAAGTTTTGTGACTGTTAAACTTGCGCCGAGTGGAGAAAAAATAGGGATGATTGATGAGGGATTTTTAGAGAGGATGAAACCACGGGATGTTTTTGTTTTAGGAGGAAGCAAGTATGAGTTTTCTTATGTTCGTGGAATGAATCTTTATGTTAAAAATGCAAACCATAGAAATCCTACAATTCCGTCGTGGTTTTCAGAGATGCTTCCACTTTCTTTTGAATCTGCAAATGAAATAAATAAATTCAGGATGTTGATGGATGAGAAATTTAAGGCGAAGTGGAAAAAGGGAAATATTGTTGGATTTATTCAAGAATATCTTTATATTCCTGAGACAACTGCTAAAGCGATTTATTATTATTTTAAGGAGCAGTATAAGTTTTTTGCAATTCCACATTCAGAAAAAATTTTAATTGAAAAATATAAAGGTGAGCGGAATTATCTTTTAGTTAATTCAATGTATGGGCGAAGGGTGAATGATGCTTTGTCACGGGCTTTAGGATATTTGATGGCGCAGGCAGGAGGGCGGGATATTGAAATTGGGATTAATGACAAAGGATTTTATTTTGCTGGGGAGAGTTTGAAAATTGATAAAGCATTAAAGTTTTTGAATGCTGGGAATGTTCGCGAGATTGTTGTAGAAGCAATTGAGCGAACTGATATTTTAGCGAGGAGATTTAGGCATTGTGCTTCACGGGCATTGATGATTTTGCGGACTTACAAAGGGCAACAGAAAAGTGTGGGGAAACAGCAGATGAAAAGTCATTTTTTACTTGCAGCTGTTAGGAAGATTTCTACGAAGTTTCCGATTTTAAATGAGGCGCGGCGGGAAGTTTTAGAAGATGTTATGGAGATTAATAATGCTAAGAAGGTTTTGGAAATGATTGATAAAGGATTAGTGAAAATTGAGATTAAAGAAGTTAAATTGCCTTCGCCTTTTTCGTTGAATTTGATTTTGCAGGGGCACTCGGATTTGATTAAGATTGAGGATAAGCAGAAGTTTTTAAAAAGAATGCATGAATTGCATGTTAAGGTTATTGGTTTAGAGAAATAGGGCTTTGGTGAAATCCTATAATTACCAAAGCAGATAATATAATCTTCCTATCAATATTATAGGTGATCATTCTAATCAACATCTCTTTTTTCTGAGTTTCAAGAAATCTGC
>JAFCDB010000026.1 GCA_017609885.1 Candidatus Pacearchaeota archaeon | reverse complement strand
TTTAGCGCTGTCGGGAGGGCGGGAGGGAATTAAGAAAAATGTCTCAAAATTAAGGAGAGAAAGGCGAGTCAAGTCGCGAGAAAGGTAGGTTTTCGACGAAGGAGAATTAAGGGGGAATTTAGAATTTCAAAATGACAAAAATTCATCAGGGATATTGACTAATGTTTTCACAACTTCACAAATATCAAAACAAAAATTCAATAATATCTTTTGTAGAAACAATCTCCACCCCATCTTGATTTTTCAAAACAGAATCATTTGTCCAAAGAAAACACGAAAACTTTAAACACAAAGCAAAAAAAGATTTATCTGCTTCATCTGGAGAAATTTGCTTTGCTTCTTTAAGAAAAGAACTATATTCTTTTTTCCCAATAAAATTAACAGTTTCCTTGAGTTCATTTAAAATTTTTTGAAAATCCTCTTTCCTCAATCCTGTTTTCCTCCTTATCTCCTCAGAATATTTTTTAATTTCTTCAAGTGCAGTTTCAGGACAAATAAGTTCAACACTTGAATTAAGAATAAGTTTTCGAGTTATAGAACCTTCCCAAAAAAATCCAAATAAAACATTTGTATCAACAACAAGTTTCATTTTTCTCTGCCTTGCCGAATAATATTAACCGCCCACTCATTGAAATCTTTCTCTCTGTCCAATTGTTTCAGCATTTTCTCTTTTAACATAAGCTTCATCGCTGTCTCAATTATAGATTTCCGAACTAACCCCGACCAATTCACCTCAGGAAATCTTTTCATCGAATCACGAACCTCATCAGGAACTGAAATTGTTATACTTACCATTTTAATAAAATAACATAATTACGTTTAAATAGTTTTCTGTGAGAATTAAACAACATCAAACTCCCAAGAACCCTCAACAAAACCTTTAGGCTCATCAGTTTCAGCACTAACATAAACCCGATAATCCCTAGTTCCGCTACTCATTCTAACATCCTCGCCATTCCAAATCAGCGATAATTCTTTAGTTTCTCCAGCACGAATTAAATGATGCCCATCATAAACATCAAGATAATCTCTCCACTCTCCTCTAATTTTTGCTTGGATTTTCATTGTAATTTCAACAATTAAATCTTCTTCTCCGTTGTTTTCAATTCGCGACGGGGGATTTGTAGTGGCAGGAGTTTGGGTTTCTTGGCAGTCATAGCATCCTGTGTGTTGAGGGTCGTGTTGGAATTGCGGCCAGTCACTTTCCTCACCAAATCCCTCAATTTCCCATAAGTATAATTCACCAGAAAGGTCTTCATTCAAACTCCAATCAATAGAAGCTGCAATTTCAATTCTTCCGTCATTATCAATATCTTCTATTTGTAAAATATTAGAATGATAAGTACCTCTAGAAATTGGGAGTGGAAATTCATCTATGAGGGTTCCATCATTCTTATACCCAAAGACCTCTCCATAATCCAAACTAAAAACCTCTTTTATCCCCTCTCCATCAATATCTTTTGTTACAGAAGAAAAATATCCTCTTTGAGAACCATCCCAATTTAAATAATCGCTTCCATCCCAATTAAAAATCCTCAAATATCCAAAGCTCATTGTTGTAATAATTTCTATTTTTCCATCACTATTTAAATCAGATAAAGTTATTCTCGTCCAATAATTGCCTTCTTTCATCCATTTTAAAGAACCATCTCTATTAATAACAAACAATCCTCCAAAACCTCCCACAATAATTTCATGTTCTCCATCATTATCTATATCTCCTACAACTGGAGAACCCCATGCATAATCATTTCCGTATTCTTTAGGCCAACCTCCTAAAACACCTCCATCATGATTATAAATGCCAACTCTTGTCCTTGAGCTTTGAGGATCAACAACCACAATCTCATATTCAACATCATCATCAAATTGGCCAATAGCAGGAGTTGAACCAAAACCGCTTCCCTTAGTAGAGGGCAACAATGGAATTTTTATCTGTTCTAAATCTTTAACAATTACAAAATTATCACTACATTTAAGAATAATTTCTTTATTTAAATCATTATCTAAATCAAAAACAACTAAGGACACAGGGTTTATATTACAATCCTCTATCACTAACTCATACTCTCTTTCTCCTGCAAAATTATATCCATAAATAATTACTTTAGAGGAAGAAGCATAAAGCAGAATTAAAATCTCTTCTTTATTATCTCCATTAATATCCGCTATTGTTATTGGAGAGTCAAATAACCATCCAATGTAACTTTCCTCTGAAATTATTTCAATTGGCCAGCCATCAACTTCTAAACCGCTTGTTTCGAAAGCATGTATCTCTCCAATTTTTTCTCCTAAATACGCTTTATTATCTGTTCTCTCTAAAAAAAGAATTTCTTTTTCTCCATCATTATCTACATCATAAAATTGAGGGGCTAATTCTCCTGGCCACACCCCTATCCCCTCATTATGAGAATCAAAATTGAAATCCAATCTTATTGGCCACCCCTCTTTCAAAATAGGATCTAAATAAATATTTTGAATAGATTCTTCAGCAATTCCACCAAAAGCATAATTAACAATCAACCTTAAATCATAAAAACCTTCTTCTAAACCAGAAGTATCCCAAGTAGCAAAAACATCATCAATTATTTGTTCCGTCCCTCCATTAACTAAAGTTATTCCATTTTCTGACCAAGTCAAACCCTCATCTCCACTAAATTCCACAACATAATTTTCAATATCTCCCTCAATATTTCCAATCAAATCAATAGAATCTCCTGCACGATAAATATCATTATTCATAGGTTCATTTATATAAATCAAATCTATTTCAAAAATTCCATAACCCTCGCTCAATCGTTCACCACTCCCATAAACAACTAATTTAATTTCATATTCCCCATCAATCAAAATTCCAGAATCAAAATCTTCACATAGAACATCTCCTTCAACAATCTCATCATCTTCACAAATCAAATTCCAATCATCAGAATCCTTCAAAGAATAATAAACTTCATATCTTTCAAATCCTTCCCCCTTAGCAGTCCCAATAATATCAAAAATCCCACTTACCTCTTCACTAGTTTCAATCTCAGCAATCATCGGTCTCTCCAACCCAACAGCCCCCAAAACATCAATCCTTCCATATCCCTGCGTGATAACACTCTCTCCAATATCAACAGCTGTTTCTTTCAAAGAAGATTTAATTTCTTCAGGAGTCCAATCAGGATTTTTTTGTTTTAACAAAGCAACAGCTCCAGCAACATGAGGAGTTGCCATTGAAGTTCCTGAAATTGCAGTATGTTCATTATCAATACATTCATATTCATTCCAAGCATTTTCCCATTGCGCAGCACAAATATCAAAACCTGGCGCAACAACATCAGGTTTAATAATTGCTTTTTCATTTCCTTCTTCATCTTCCCAAATAACAGGCCCCCTTGAACTAAATCCTGCAATGTTATCATATTTATCACTCGCACCAACAGTAATCGCCTTTCTTGCAGTTCCAGGACTTCCAATTGTTTGTTCACTTGGCCCAGAATTTCCAGCAGCAATCACTGCAACAACTCCTGCATCAACAGCATTATCAATTGCTTGACTCATTGAATCATCAGGATTTCCAGGCCCTCCCAAACTCATACTAATTACATCAACAATATCCTCTGAATCAGTTTCCTGAGAATCAACTCCATAAACAAAACCATCTCCATTTAAATCATAACTTCTTTCAATCGCTGCAATAATATCATCACTCCAACCACTCCCACCACTATTCAAAACCTTAAACGCCCAAATATCAGCCCCAGGTGCAACCCCTTTCAACACCCCATCCCCTGCAGCAGTTGAAGCAACATGAGTTCCATGCCCGTGGTCGTCCAGGGGGTCAGAATCATCATTTACAAAATCATACCCTCCTACAACTTTACAACCTTCTCCAAAACATCCACCCAAATCCTCATGAGTATAATCAACTCCTGTATCAATAATCGCAATTGTAATTCCCTCGCCAGTATATCCCAAACTGGTTACTCCAGAGATAATATTTGAAATCATTTGAATATCAGAAGCATCAACAGAACCATCACCATTTAAATCACATGATCTTCCGCTCATAGAGTTACACCCCCGTCCTAAAATCGCATCCAAAACAATTTTATGATCGTTTGAATCAATCATACCATCATCATTCAAGTCAAATTTCTCATCATAATTCACTTCCCAAACTTGGTCAGCCCCAATCAGGGGAACAGAATCCATTAGCATTGTTTCAACCTGATAATTTGGAGAAACTTTTTTCACTCCGGAAATTTTCTCAATCTCCCTTGCTTCCTGAGTTGAAACATCCAAAGAAATACCATTAAATGCAAGTTTATACTCGCCAAGAGTTTTAAGTTCCTTAATCCCCAATTTCTGTTTAATTTTATTCTTCAATTCAAGATGCTCTGCATAAACCCCAAGCTGATGCTCCTTTAATTCTTTCCCAACATCAACCCTAGAAAAAATCTGCTTATACCACCGAACAGGATTTAAAACAAAACTTTTTTCAATATATTCCTCAATCTCCTTCTGCTTCCTCTCCAACTCAACTTTTCTTTTCAAAATCGGCTCTTCATCAAACTGAATTATATAACCTTTAAAATTCGGACGCTCTCTAAAATTATTTTGTGCAGAAGAATAAATCATCTCTCCACTATCAATAGAAGTTTGAACAGGCGATGAATAAATATTTCTACGTTCATCAAATAAATTATTTTCCCCTAAATCAACATCTTCTTTCTCAATCACAACTCTACTCATATCTCCTTCAATAACATTCGCAGAAATACTCTGTTCACTAATTCTCATATCTGCAGTTCCAGAAGTCAAGGTAATTTGTTCACCAACTGAAAAAACATCTTTTGTTGTTGAAACAGAAATCTCCAAAGAAATTTCCCCATTCCCCTCCCCCTCCCATCCAATACTCCCCAAAGAACTCCCTGCAGTCCCCATATGCTTTGCATGTTCAATCTCTCCCTCAACCTCCAATTTCACATTTCCCTCCCCATCAACAATTTTAATATTTGAAAAATAAGCAGTTCTCTCCCCTCCATTATCTGACTCACACGCAATATCAAATTTCAAAATTCCTTCATGTGCATGAGACCCAGGAAGTTCAATTTCTCGATGATACCATGTGTTCAAAGCGCGAGAAGACAAATCTCCCAAACCAGGATGAGCCCTAATTCCATTTTGGTCAAAAGTCCTTGTATGACTCCGCAAAGTCGAACCCTCATTAGTTGTATAATCAATTGCAATAAAATCATCTTCCGAAGTCCAGTAAACATCATACATTAAAACATCTCCAGGTTGAATCTGGCAATCATTAACACTTGTTATCTGCTCATAATAATAATCATTACCGCTAGTAGAAGCCATATCAAACTCAACCTCTAACTCATCTAAAATATCCACCCACCCCACAGAATCTAAAGAACTCCCTGCAGTCCCAATATGCTTTGCATGATTAAGACGAGAACCATCAGGGAGAAAATTCCTCTCCTCTCCTGTATTTTTATTAACAATTTTAATATTTCTAAAATATGCTGTCTTTCGTCCCCCATTATCTGACTCACAGGCAAAATCAAATTTCTCAATTGTCTTTCCTGCATGACTTCCTCTAAGTTCAAACTCCCGATGATACCAAGTGTTCAGGGCATGAGAAGACAAATCCCCCAAACCTGGATGAGCCATAATTTCATTTTGGTCTTTAGTTTCAGAACCTCTAAGTGTTGTTCTATCAATTGTTGAATAATCAATTGCAATAAAATCATCTTCCGAAGTCCAGTAAACATCATACATTAAAACATCTCCTGGCTTGATTTCATAGTAACCAATTGTCATAGTCTCATAATAATATGCATTACCCCCTGTCGCAACCATATCAAATGTAACATTTATCTGATTATCATATAACAACTCTTGCCCTGGACTCAACCTCGGCTCAAACCAAGAAAAAGGATTCCACCAAACAGCAGAAACTAAACTCAAACAAAAAACCAAAACAAAAATCACCGCAACTTTTTTCATAAACTCATTAATTAAAAGAAGTTTTTAAAATTTTCCTAATAGTTTCAGTATCTCCGATAGTTATATTTAGCGCTGTCGGGAGGGCGGGAGGGAATTAAGAAAAATGTCTCAAAATTAAGGAGAGAAAGGCGAGTCAAGTCGCGAGAAAGGTAGGTTTTCGACGAAGGAGAATTAAGGGGAATTCGAAATTCTAAATTTATTAAGTGTTATCGGAGATACTATAGTTTTCCCAAACAAGAAGAATTTTTAAACTCAAATAACTTAGTTATATTATAAAAATGGCAGGTGAACAATTTCATGGCGAACAAATTTCCTACGAACTCGCCCTCAAATTCCGAGATTTAGAACAAGGACAAAAACTCACAAAGGAACGACTTTTACTAATAGGGCAAAATCTCATTGAATCGCAGGAAAAAAACAACAATGAAATTACAGAATTAAAAACCAAAGTCCAGGAATTAGAAACTGATTTAAAAAGAGCACAAGACATAATCAGTGCAATGTCTGAAGAGATATCAAAATCCGCAAGAAAAGAAGAAATCGCAATCCTCGAACGCCAATTTAAAATGTTCGAGCCTTTGAAATTCGCGCGAATTCAAGACATAGAAAAAATAATTGACAAAAAAATTAAATCAGAAAAAGAAGAAGAACCAGAAGGTCATAAATTTTGGAGTGGAAAATTATAAAATGAAAAAAAGAAACTTTTCAAGATATAAATTGCAGGAACAATTTACATAATGGCAACACTTGATGCAATCAAAGAAATGAAAAAACAAGGATACCAAGATGAAGACATAGTCACAACTCTTGAAGAACAAGGCGTTTCGTCTCGGGAAATTAACGACGCTTTAAACCAATCAAAAGTAAAACAAGCAGTTTCAGATGAAGAAGAACAAATCCCGCAGATGTCTGCAATCAATAAAACACAAAACTTAGAATCAACTCAAGAAGTTGGAGGAATGGAAAATATGCAGCCATCTGTAATTAACCAACCTCCCACTCCCCAAGTTCCTGAAGAACCCCCATTAGAAATACCACAGCCAGGAACTCCAATGCAAACTCAAACACAAGAATATGCTCCAGCCCCAATACAAGAAATACCAACAGACTATCAAGACCAAGGATTCCAAAACCAAGGATACGGACAGCAATTCCAAGATCAAGATCCATACGGCGCAGTAGAACAAAGCAGCGACATGGTAAGTGAAATAGCAAACCAGCTAATTACAGAAAAACTAAGCAAAACAAATGAAACAGTAAACACATTAATCGAATTCAAATCCCTCCTAACATCAAAAGTAGAAAAAATCGACGACAGATTAAAACAAATAGAATCAATAATTGACCAGCTACAAATGTCTCTGCTAAGAAAAGCAAACCAGCAAGAACAAAATGTCCAAGACATCAAAACCGAAATGCAAGCGATGCAAAGCAGTTTTGGAAAAATGCTTAATCCTCTAACAGATACTATTCGTGATATGAAGAGTGCTAAACCAAAAGCGAAAAAGAAAACTACTAGGAAAAAAACTACGAGGAAAAAGAAAAAGTGATTCTGCTCTATTTTTTATCATAACATTTTTCTATTTAGTAGCGCGGTTTTTTAATTTCAAAATTTGCCCGGCGAAGCCGGGCTGGGTGGGTTGGGAGGGATAAAAAACCGCGCGGAAATTTGACAAGTAGGAAATTGAGAAAAATATTCTAAAAATTTCTCAGGAAGTTAGGCAAAATAACAAAACTACAAGGAAAAAGAAAAAATAATCCTACAAACTCTCACAAGCAACCCCATCATTATCCCCATCTAAACCATGAATATCATTTTCTACACCTCCACAAGTTTCAAAAACATTTTGCGCTTCAATATGTGAATTAAAATCCCCGCAATTATAAAAATCCGAGTTGCACACAATATCTGAATCTGAGGGCAATTCCTCAATCTCCTCTTCTTCAATCCCCCAAATTCCCAATTCATTTTCTTTTGCATAATCTTCTGCCTCTTGGATTACAGGACACAAAGTTACATCAGGATAATATCGATACGCTTCTGCATATCCTTCGCGCACAATCAACTCATTAACAAAAACATCTCCCAAATAAACATACTTCACCAACCGCCCATACTTTCCTCTCTCAGAAACATCATTAACCAACCTCACCTTCTTATCCAATATTAATTCTTCCAGATAATCCTTTGCCTCTTTATATCCCTCCTCCCCAGATTCAGGACTATCAATACAAATTAACCTAACTCTTTCACCACCCTCAATCTCAATTGTATCACCGTCAATCACCCGCGTAACTAAAAATAATTCCTCCTCCTCAACTTCCACACTTTCAATTATTTCATTTTCCACCAACTGCAAACCACTACCTGTAATCTCTCTATTCCCACTTAAAAAAAATAAACTGACAACCAAAATCAAAACAAAAATTCCAAATGCAAACAGCAAAAATTTAAATTCCTTAATCAAACTCTCTCTGCTTTTCATAAATATACTAAGAAACAAAACTTTTTAAAAATAGTTGTGGTGAGGTTATTTTGTCAGTTCTGCAATTAAATCCCTCTCTATCTCCTCCATATAATCTCTTGCACAATTTAATTCATTAGAACTATCTAAAAGATGATCAAACCAATCATCATTACATTTAATAAATAAATTCAAATAAATTTTCTTATTTGCAGATATAAAAAGATTCTCTTCTTCTCTAAGACTATCGTAAATCTTCAAAGCATTTCTTTTCTGAGATTTTTCTAACTCCTCGCAAATTTTGTCAATGCGTCGTATAAACAAAATCCTCTGGAGAATATTTCCTCGAACAAAATTTCTAGGACCAGGACCCAATCCAGAACCTACAGATTCATCAGGATTTTTTAATGCAGCAACACATTTTCTCTTAAATCCTATATCTACAATATCTTGTCTAACAGGAGCATCCAAATTCTTCTCAAAAGATTCAAAATTCGCAATTGCTTCCCTCAAATCCCAACCCTCTCTAACAACATTTGTTTCGTTGCCATAAACTTTTCGAATTGTAGGAATTATTTTAGCAACAATCACTACCTCATAACTTATCATATTCAAACTATCTAAAGATTTCCCAACCATTTGATTCAAATCTTTTTCCAATCCTTCTAAATTATTAACAACATATTCATTTAAAAAAATTACCGACGACTGGGAATTTAACCAGAACATTGCCTGTTTAGTATCATTCCGAATTACATAAATCTGCTCGTCACTCTCAATAAAATCTGAAGATCCTCCATGATTCCAACAACTTTTTTCAAATTCTCTATCTTGAGGAGTAATTCTTGTACCATCCTCGCAAATATCTATATAATTATTAGCTAATACTTCTATCTGTCCATTTGTTTTAAGTCTATTTAAATTATCCAGCGCCAACTGCTCATTTAATTCAATAACTTCTTTTGCATCTTGAAGATTTCCTACCTCTCTCTCCTCCAAGCCATCAATCGGATGAATAACCCCCAAGTGTGCTTCCTGGAACATTTCATATCCCTCATTAGTCAAATAAATAATAAAAATAAACCTTGTCACAAAAAACAAGACAATCAAAACTAAAAAGATACTTCCCAAAACAATAAAAAGTTTTTTCCCTCCCCTCTTATCTCTCTTAATTTCCCCCCTCATCTCACCTCTCTTATTCATCTCAATCCCCCTCGACCTTCTTCCCAATTAACCAAGAAGCAGCAACAGCCACAACCAACAAAAGCAAACCACCTAAAAACTGTTCGCCGTAAAAAAAGTCTGCGACTGAATTTAAAAAATCATTTCCTCCATCATCAACAGTCCCAGGCAAATAAGGTTCAAGAACTGGATGAAAAACAACAATCGCACTAATTAAAAAAACAACAATAAGTAAAACAATAAAAACCCATGCCAGCCACGGCTTCATAAAATCATCAACATCCTTCTGCGAAAAACCAACAATCATCAAAACAAAAAAAAGCGCAATAATCAAAATCGCAAACCAAGGAACAATTGTCGAAACAAAATCAATCCCAGGTGAAAAAGTAATAAAAATAATTGCAAAAATAAAAGAAACAAAACTATTTGTAAAAACATTGTCCCCTAAAATTTCTGTCTTCAAAAGAATCGCAAGCATAACTACAAAAACAAAAAGAAAGCCGAAAATCGGCATGTAAAAACCTAACCACGATACATCTATTGGCATTTTAATTACTCATCAAATTTCTTCCAAAGTCCTTTACTACTTGGATTTTTAGGCCCTGAACTTATAACAACTGCAATAAAAACAATAACAATAACTATGGCAATTATTGCTGACATATTATTACTCCAAAAACTTCCTGTCCACCAACTATAATCACTCATTGAAGTAAGCACAATCCAAATTGCAATAACAGCTCCAATTGTTAAAAATATATATGCAGCTCCCTCGTATTTCTGAAAATCGATAAACAACCCCATTAAAACAATAGCAACCAAAAGAATCGCCAATCCAATCCCAAGCTTAGGAAAAACAAACTGGAAAAAAATCGGAACCTGGTCAAATTGCAAAGCCATCAGTGCAACAGCAATTGCAATAACAGCACTTACTCCTTTACTCGCTCTTTGATCTTCCCCACCCATGATATTGATCTTTTGCAAAATCGCAAACAGCAAAGCAAAAATCAACAAGAACGGCAGCACATAAAAAAAGACATCCATGTCAGCCAAGTCCTGCAAAATCACCCCTATTGGTTGTGTCATAATAAATTAACAAAAATATTATTTATATATCTTTCTACAAATTGATTTAATGAAAAAACAAGAAATTTTTATTTTGTAATATCAATTTTATTGGAAACCTCCTAATATCATAATAAAACAAAACCTAACAACCAAATCCACAAATCGTGAAAGAATTTTTCACATTAGCAGAATTTCAGCAAAGAATCTTGCCAAAGCCCGATTATAGAGCAAACAAAACTACTTATCTCCGCTTCCCTTCTTCCCACTTAAAACAACAACTAAAATCGCCCCGCCAATAACCAAAAGCAAAATAACATTAGTCCAAATATTGCTCATTTCCTCATTCCTAACAAGGGAATTCCAAACAGTTTCCCACTGCCCTGTCGCAACCACTAAAGCAACCACAACAACAATCGCAGCAATAATCATCACCCCATACTTAACCCAAGGTTCAATCTTTAAACCATCTTTATCAGCAGCAACAAACCCCCACAAAACTAAAAACACAAGTAAAGAAACAACTGCAATCACAAGATAAGGCATCATACCTACAACAATATCTGTCGCCCATCCAAACGCAACAAAAATAAGTGCAATTGCCAAAGAAATCAAAGCATCAATCTGTCTCTTATCCTCGCCAAGAATTTTCGTCTTCTGCAAAATCGCAAATATCAAAACAAAAACCAAAAGAAAAGGGTAAACTATATTCACTGCTAAATCACTTGACAAAATTGTATCAACTGCCATTATATCACACTCTTTTAAATTTCCGCTTCTTCCATCTCTTCACTAATCTCAGGTATTTCCTGCTGCGACGGCACAGCCAGGGTATTTATCACAAATACATCACCAACAGATTTCACATAACTGTGCGGAATTATCACCCCCCTCGCCCCATTAAAGAGATTCGCAACCTCTGTACTCACCCGAATCCTCCAGCTCTCAACTTTATTATTCATAAGATTCACCTCCTCAACATCACCAAAAAAATCACCATCATCAGTATAAACTTTCTTACCCATAACCTCGCTTATCTTTTTTATCTTTAACATACTATTAAACAAGATTTTTTATTTATATAGTTTTCTATGGTGCAAAGTATATGAAAAATGAAGAAAAGAAAATCCTATCTCGCCAACTCTTAAATTTTTCCCTCAAAGTTCGGCAAAAATTCAAGGAAATACTGCTAATATGGTAAATTGATAATGACTTGCAGATACTATTTAAACATCAACTATATTTCCTGCAGAGAATCTTTCTCGCAACCTGACTCGCCTTTTTTTCCTTGCTCACCTTTCGCACCGCTCATCAAATCACTCGTGAAGGCAGATTCGAGAGCATTCCCATTCTCCTATATCGAGCCGAAGGCGAGCAATTTTCCCCTTCTTTTCCCTAAACTATTTTCCCAGAAAATCCGAAAGATATATATATATCTTTTCTTTAATAATTTAAATTGATTGAAAGGAGGTGATGAAATGGATAAAAAATTGTTGATAGCTGTTTTTGCGGTTGCGTTGGTGACTGCGCTGGTTGTTAG